>NZ_JBXWSG010000013.1:0-62506 GCF_059613305.1 Ruegeria sp. BHSB056
GCCGAAGCCGAAGCCGAAGCCGAAGCCGAAGCCGAAGCCGAAGCCGAAGCCGAAGCCGAAGCCGAAGCCGAAGCCGAAGCCGAAGCCGAAGCCGAAGCCGAAGCCGAAGCCGAAGCCGAAGCCGAAGCCGAAGCCGAAGCCGAAGCCGAAGCCGAAGCCGAAGCCGAAGCCGAAGCCGAAGCCGAAGCCGAAGCCGAAGCCGAAGCCGAAGCCGAAGCCCCGGTCGATGAAAAGACCGTCGAACGCGCAGTCGAAAAACGCGGCGGTTTCGTTCCGGCCCTGTTGGGTGGGGCGCTGGCTGCCGTTGCAGGTTTCGCGCTGGGCAATGGAGGGCTGTTGCCAACCGGCCCGGACAACTCGGGGGCGCTGGCGGCGCTGGAAGCAAAGCTGACAGAACAATCGGACCAGATCGCCAAGCTGTCACAGGCGCTTGCAAACGGCCCTGATGTGTCTGGACTGGTAGATCAGGTCAAAGCACTGTCGGACAAGCTGACACCGGTTGAAGGCGACCTGAGCACGGTAAAATCCTCGGTTGATGCGCTGTCCGGTGAGGTCGCGCCATTGACGGAGCGGATCGCCGCGCTGGAAAAAGCCCCGATCGTCTCCACGGCCTCGCCCGAGGCAACCGCCGCGTTTGAGGCGGAACTGAAGAAACTTCAGGACTCGCTGGCCGCTCAACGGGCTGAAGTCGAAAAAATGGTTTCGGACGCTCAGGCTCTTGAAGCGAAAGCCTCGGCAGAAGCACAAGCCGCAACGAATGCTGCCATTCTGGCGCGTCTGCGTGGGCAGCTGGACACAGGCCAGCCTTTTTCGGAATTGGTTGCTGAATTGAAGGCGGGCGGCGTGAATGTGCCGGACGCTCTGTCCGGCCCGTCGGAAAAAGGCGTGGAAACTCTGACCGCGCTTCGGGCGTCGTTCGAGCCTGCGGCGCGAAATGCATTGGCCGAGGCGCGCGAGGCTGAAAAAGGAACGGGTTTGGTCGCCTTCCTGCAACGTCAAACGGGCGCCCGTTCCGTCACGCCTCAGGAAGGTGATGGTCCAGACGCTGTTCTGTCGCGTGCGCAGGCTGCGCTGGCAGATGGCGACCTGACCAAAGCTTTGAATGAACTGAAATCACTTCCCGAAGTGGCGCAGGCTGCGATGGCCGATTGGGAGCAGGCGGCCGGGACACGAGCCGCCGCCGTTGACGCCGTGAATACGCTGGCTTCCAGCCTGAACTCGAACTGAAGGACCTGCCATGCTGTGGTCATTGTTTAAGATCCTCGTTTTTGTTGCGATTATCGGCCTGCTGGCGCTGGGCGGTCACTTCCTGATGCAAACCAGTGGTGGGGTGCAGATCACGGTCGCGGGCACGGAATTCACCCTTGGGCCGCTTCAGTCGGTGATTGCGCTGGGTATTCTGGTATTTGCGGTCTGGCTGTTCTTCAAACTGCTCAGCCTTTTGGTTGCGACGCTCAAATTCCTCAACGGCGACGAAACCGCCCTGTCGCGTTATTTCGACCGCAGCCGGGAACAGCGCGGCTATCAGGCGCTGGCCGATGGGTTGATGGCGTTGGCCTCGGGCGAAGGGCGCATAGCCATGACCAAGGCCAGTAAGGCCGAAAAGCTGTTGAACAAGCCGGAACTGACGGATCTTCTGGTGGCCCAGGCTGCCGAGATGACGGGTGACACCAAGAAAGCTTCGGACACCTACAAGAAACTGGTGACAAACAGTGCGACCCGGTTTGTCGGGGTGCGTGGTATCATGAAACAGAAGCTTGCCGAAGGGGATGATGAAACCGCCCGCAAGCTGGCCGAAAAGGCACTGGCCATAAAACCCCGCCACGAAGAGACACAGGATGTTCTGCTGAATTTACAGACCAAGGCGCAGGATTGGGCCGGTGCCCGGTCGACGCTGACGTCCAAGTTGAAAGCTGGGTATCTGCCGCGCGACGTATTCAAACGCCGCGATGCGGTTCTGGCGCTGTCTGAAGCCAAAGGAATCCTGGATGAAGGCGCAACTGTCGAGCAACAGGAGCGCGCGATCGAAGCCAATCGCCTGTCGCCCGATCTGGTGCCTGCCGCCGCAATGGCGGCCCGCGCGTATATCGCCAAGGGGAAGTCCCGGGCAGCGACCAAGATCCTGAAAAAAGCGTGGGAGGTTCGTCCGCATCCGGATCTGGCCCATGCCTTTGCCGAGATCGAGCCGGATGAAACCCCGGAACAAAGGGTCAGGCGTTTCACGGCACTGACGCGCATTCATCCTGAAAACATGGAAACCCGTTTGATCCTAGCCGAGCTGAACATTGTGGCCGAAGACTTTCCCGAAGCCCGCCGTGCCTTGGGTGATGTTGTCGAAAAACGGGGTGATGCGCGGGCCTATACATTGATGGCTGCCGTTGAGCGCGGCGAGGGTGCCACGGACGCTGTTGTGCAAGGTTGGCTTGCCAAGGCACTGAACGCGCCGCGCGGCCCGCAATGGGTGTGCGACAACTGTCATGACATTCAACCCGAATGGGGACCTGTCTGTCAGAACTGCCACAGCTTCGATACGCTCAGCTGGCAGACGCCACAGACTCCAGAGATTGCAACTGCAACCGGGGTTCACATGTTGCCTTTGATCGTCGGTGCACTTGAGAGCCAGACTGAAGAACCCGAAACAGTCGAGCCTGCGGAAGACGACGATGTGGTTGAAGTCACAGTGGATGCCGTAGAGGTCGCGGACGATGCAGAGGCTCAGAAACAGGTCTGAGCCCTGCTGTTGCTAACTGTGAATTGTCGCAATCAATTCGGTTTGCTAACGTCATCCTCGCGTCGGGGAGGGCGTTCAAATCCAAATGCTGGACTACTCTCACAACACTTGGTTGGTGGTAGCTTCGCTTGCCGTGGCGCTCATGGCCGGGTTCACGGGTCTGTACCTGACGCATGGCGCGTCCAGGCTGGATAGCCAGCGGCGCAAGTTCGTGGTGGCATTGGCCGCCGTCATTCTGGGCGGCGGCATCTGGTCGATGCATTTCGTGGCGATGCTGGGGCTGCAACTGCCAATCCTGTTCTACTATGATGCCCTGATCACCCTGATGTCGGCACTGGTCGCGATCCTGATGGTCGGGCTGGCGTTGCTGCTGCTGCATTTCCGGCCTCGTTCGGTTCAGACGATGATCGGATCTGGTGTGATTGTCGGGCTGGGCATCGTCGCGATGCACTATGTCGGGATGGCTGGTATGCAGCTTTGCCGCCCCGTCTATGATGTTTTCGACGTTGCTCTGTCAGCGCTGGCATCGGTAATCTTGTCGGTGTCTGCAATTTGGGTGGCTTATGGCAACCGGACTCAACGAAACATCCTGCTCGGCACGGTTTGTTTCGGGCTGGCGGTGTTCACCATGCATTTTGTTGCCACGGGCCTTACGGATTTCGTCGCGAGCGACAGCCTCGGTGGTGCGGGTCCTGCGCTGGATAATCAGGTTTTGGCAATGGGGGTGACGGTATCCGTCTTTCTGATCTGTGGTGCTTTCCTGTTGACCGGTATCACGTTCATAGAGCCAAAGCCCGTGACTGCACCTGCCTCGGGACCTGTGTTGGAACCCGCCCCAATTCGCGCTGGTGTTCCGTATGAGCGCGAAGGCCAGACCTTATTTGCTCATCCCGCGCGGATCGCCGCAATTCGGGCCGAAGGGCATTACACGGTACTCTATATGGACGCAGAGAAACTTTTCTGCCCCTGGTCGATCACCGATGCGGAAACGCGGCTTTTGCCCGAAGGGTTCCTGCGGGCGCATCGCAGTTATCTGGTGAACCCGAAACACGTCTCGCGCTTTGAACGTCACAAGGACAACGGCACTTGTTATTTCGATGGTGTTGACGCGCTGAGCAAGGTGCCGGTCAGCCGATCCCGCCTGACAGATATTCGCGAAGCACTGGGGGTGTAGGCGCAACTCGTGCAGTTCTTTCGCATTTCGTGAAACAAGCCGCGCGCTCCGTTTTCCTTAACTGGATCAGTTAAATCCACCGTTCTTTCCTTACCTCAGGTCCCCCAAGGCATATCGCCCGGACCCAGGGAGGAAAAACATGATACCAGCCGGCTTTGAGTATCACCGGCCAGGCGACATTGCCTCGGCCATCGGCATTCTACAGGAATATGGCGACGAGGCGCGCGTGATCGCGGGTGGGCACAGCCTGATCCCGATGATGAAGCTTCGGATGGCCGAGATGGGTCATCTGGTCGATCTTCAGGCCATTGAAGAACTAAAGGGGATAGAGGTCGGGCCTGACACCGTTACTTTGGGCGCGATGGTCACGCAGCACGAACTGATCACCCACAGCGGTCTGGCCGAAGCCATTCCGCTGATCCGCGAGGCGGCACTTCAGATTGCGGATCCGCAAGTGCGGTACATGGGCACTGTCGGTGGCAATGTAGCCAATGGTGACCCGGGCAATGACATGCCGGGTCTGATGCAATGCTTGAACGCCTCGTTTGAATTGTCCGGCCCGGACGGGAACCGGACAGTTGCCGCGCGTGATTTTTATGAGGCCGCGTATTTCACCGCCCGCGAAGACGAAGAAATCCTGATCCGGATTTCGATCCCTGTGCCGGGTGCAGGCGTGGGGCAGGCCTATCAAAAGCAAAAGCGCAAGATAGGGGATTATGCGACCGCCGCCGCGGCTGTGATGGTTGGCAACGGTCAGGCCTCGGTTGCGATGACCAATCTGGCCGACACGCCCATCTGGTCGGATGAGGCCAGCACCGCGCTGGCCGGGGGTGATGTCGAAGGGTGCGTTGCCGCAATGCTAGACGCAATCGATCCGGTCGCTGATAACCGCGGCCCCGTCGAATTCAAGAAACACGTGGCAGCCGTGGTGCTGCGCCGCGCCATCGACCGTGCGCAAAGCCGCGCGGGCTGAGGGGGAGGGAACCAATGTCGAAAATGCATGTCAAACTGACCGTAAACGGCAAGCAGGTTGACGGTCTGGCCGAGCCGCGCACGCTGCTGATCCACTTCCTGCGGGAAGACCTGAAAATCACCGGCCCGCATATCGGGTGTGAAACCAGCCATTGCGGTGCCTGCACGGTGGATATCGACGGCAAGTCGGTCAAATCCTGCACCGCCTTTGTAGCGCAGGTAAACGGTTCTGAGATCACAACCGTTGAGGGGCTGACCAATGATGATGGCAGCCTTGGAGTGTTGCAGGAAATGTTCCGCGAACATCACGGGCTGCAATGTGGGTTCTGCACGCCGGGCATGATCACCCGGGCGCATCGCCTGCTGCAGGAAAACCCGAACCCGACCGAGGAGGAAATCCGTTTCGGCATGGCCGGAAACCTGTGCCGCTGCACGGGATACCAGAATATCGTCAAAGCGATCTCGGCCTCGGCTGATTTGCTCAATGCACAGAAGGAGGCCGCGGAATGACCGACCAGACCCTGACCCCCGAAGAACGCGCTGCCAACCTTAAAGGTATGGGCTGCGCCCGAAAGCGCGTCGAGGACGTGCGTTTCACTCAAGGCAAGGGTAATTACGTTGATGACATCAAGCTGGACGGGATGCTGTTTGGCGATTTTGTGCGCTCCCCCTACGCACATGCCCGCGTCGTCAGCGTGAACAAAGAGGCGGCCTTGGCACTGCCCGGCGTGATCGCCGTTTTGACCGCCGAAGACCTGTCGCCTTTGGGATTGCACTGGATGCCGACACTGGCCGGTGACAAGCAGATGGTGCTGGCCGATGGCAAGGTGTTGTTTCAGGGCCAGGAAGTTGCCTATGTCGTGGCCGAAGACCGCTATGTCGCGGCAGATGCCGTTGAACTGGTCGAGGTCGAATACGAAGAGCTTCCAGTCATCACGGACCCGTTCGAATCGTTGAAGTCGGACGTGGTGCTCCGCGAAGATCTGGAAGGTCAGACCGAAGGCGCGCATGGTCCGCGCAAACATCACAACCACATCTTTACGTGGGAACAGGGCGACAAGGACGCGACCGAATCTGTGCTGGCAGAGGCGGACGTGGTCGCCGAAGAGATGATCTATTACCACCGCACCCACCCGTGCCCGCTTGAGACCTGCGGTTGCGTGGCATCGATGGACAAGGTGACCGGCAAGCTGACGCTCTACGGGACGTTCCAGGCCCCTCATGCAATCCGGACAGTTGTGTCTCTGATTTCGGGGCTGGCCGAGCATAATATCCGCGTGATCAGCCCCGATATCGGTGGTGGGTTTGGCAACAAGGTGGGGGCTTACGCAGGCTATGTGTGTTCGGTGGTGGCCTCGATCGTTACCGGCAAGCCGGTGAAGTGGGTCGAGGACCGGATGGAAAACCTGATGTCCACTGCCTTTGCCCGCGACTACTGGATGCAGGGGAAGATTGCCGCCACCAAGGATGGCAAGATCACCGGATTGTGGTGTCACACCACGGCGGATCATGGTGGTTTCGACGCTTGTGCCGACCCGACCAAATTCCCTGCCGGGTTCATGAATATCTGCACCGGGTCTTATGACATCCCGACTGCCTATCTGGCGGTGGATGGTGTCTATACCAACAAGGCGCCGGGCGGTGTGGCCTATCGCTGTTCCTTCCGCGTAACCGAAGCTGCCTATTTCATCGAACGCATGATCGAGGTTCTGGCCATCAAGCTGAACATGGACGCGGCCGAGCTGCGCCGGATCAACTTCATCCGCAAAGATCAGTTCCCGTATCAGTCGGCGCTGGGCTGGGAATATGACTCGGGCGATTATCACACCGCCTGGGACAAGGCGCTGAAGGCCGTGAACTATGAGGGTCTGCGGGCGGAACAGGCGCAGCGGATCGCGGATTTCAAGGCTGGAAAAACGCGCAAGCTGTTGGGCATTGGCCTGACGCATTTCACGGAAATCGTCGGGGCCGGGCCAGTGAAGAACTGCGATATCCTTGGACTGGGGATGTTCGACAGCTGCGAGATTCGCATTCATCCGACCGGATCAGCGATTGCGCGGCTGGGGACGATCAGTCAAGGGCAGGGCCATGCCACAACCTTCGCCCAGATCATCGCCAGTGAAATCGGCCTG
Source organism: Ruegeria sp. BHSB056 (assembly GCF_059613305.1). Classification (NCBI taxonomy): domain Bacteria; kingdom Pseudomonadati; phylum Pseudomonadota; class Alphaproteobacteria; order Rhodobacterales; family Roseobacteraceae; genus Ruegeria; species Ruegeria sp. BHSB056. Next base: position 7,010 of record NZ_JBXWSG010000013.1, read on the forward strand.
CCCGCCGATGACATCACGCTGGAAGAGGGTGACACGGATACCGCACCTTACGGGCTTGGGACTTATGGGTCCCGGTCTACTCCGGTCGCTGGTGCGGCCACGGCGATGGCGGCCCGCAAAATTCGGGCAAAAGCCCAGATGATCGCGGCCTATCTGCTGGAGGTGCACGACAACGATGTCGAATGGGACGTGGATCGCTTTGCTGTCAAAGGCGCACCTGAGCGGTTCAAGACCATGAAGGAAATCGCATTCGCCGCCTATAATCAGGCTATTCCGGGGCTGGAACCGGGTCTGGAGGCCGTCAGCTATTACGACCCGCCGAATATGACCTATCCGTTCGGAGCCTATATTTGTGTCATGGAGATTGACGTGGATACCGGTGAATGGGAGGTCCGGCAGTTTTATGCTCTGGATGACTGCGGCACCCGGATCAACCCGATGATCATCGAGGGTCAGGTCCATGGCGGTGTGACCGAGGCACTGGCTATCGCGATGGGGCAAGAGATTGCCTATGATGATATGGGCAATGTGAAGACCGGTACGCTGATGGACTTCTTCCTGCCAACCGCGTGGGAGACGCCGAACTATACCACCGACCACACGGTGACCCCGTCCCCGCACCATCCGATTGGGGCAAAGGGTGTGGGGGAAAGCCCGAATGTCGGCGGTGTGCCTGCGTTCTCGAACGCAGTGCATGACGCGTTCCGGCAATTTGGCTTGGTGCAGAGCCATATGCCGCACGACCACTGGCGGATCTGGCAGATTGCAAATGGTCTGGGGATGCATGGGTGAATGGGGTCGGACCGGCTGTTGCCGGTCCGACCGGACGGAGGGGGCTCTGCCCCCTCCGAACCTCCCCCGGGATATTTGGGGCCAGATGAAGATAGGATCCTGGTTTTGACCTTGAAAGACGTGCAGAAAGGGTTGGCCGCGCAGGGCTATGTTGCCGATGATCGGTTGGCCATGGCGCTGCATTTGGCGCAGCAACTTGGGCGCCCTTTGTTGCTGGAGGGGCCAGCGGGCGTGGGGAAAACCGAAGTGGCCAAAGCGGTGGCTGCGTGGCGCGATACACGATTGATACGTCTGCAATGCTACGAAGGTCTGGACGCCAGTCATGCCATCTATGAATGGAATTATCAAAGACAGCTATTGGCGATAAGGGCGAGCGAAGCGCAAGGCGGCGTCGCGGAGGCGCAGCTGTTTTCGGATGAGTATTTGCTAAAAAGGCCTTTGTTAGAGGCGATTTTGGAAACGAAACCACCGGTTCTGTTGATTGACGAGATAGATCGGGCGGATGAGGAATTCGAAGCCTATCTTCTGGAAATCCTGTCCGACTTTCAGATCACCATACCTGAGTTGGGAACTGTGCAGGCACATGTGCGGCCTGTCGTCATTCTGACGGCCAACGGGACGCGGGATTTGTCGGATGCGCTGCGCAGAAGGTGTTTGTACAGCTTTCTTGACTATCCTTCGAGAGAGACCGAACAGGCAATCCTGCGGGCGCGACTGCCTGAAATCGAGGGGATTCTGGCGCGTCAGATCATCAGGGTTGTACAGGCGCTGCGTCAGGAAGATCTTGAGAAGAAACCGGGCATCGCAGAAATGCTGGATTGGGCAGCGGCCCTATCCGGGTTGGGTGTCAATGATCTGGTCAAATCCCGCGAAGACGTGCAGGCGACGCTGGTGTGTTTGCTGAAAACTGCCGCAGACTACAATGCGGCACCGCCCGAGGTGATGGATCGCCTGATCGGAAAGGTCGCGTGATGCAGGTTACGCGCTTTCCCGCCCGGGCTTTAGGCCTTGCCGACCGCATGTCGGGCTTCATAGCGCATCTGCGCTTGAATGGCATGAAAATGGGCGCGCTGGATGCGGGGGGCGCGCTTGCCGCCCTGTCCGAAGTGGATGCAACGGATGCCAATCAGGCCCGACAAGCCATGTGCGCGGTCTTGACCGGAGATGCGGAAGATTGGCGCCGGTTTGATGAACTGTTCGATGCTTATTGGTTCAACGCTGGTGCGCAGCGTTCGGGAACAGCGAAAAACAAGCATGCGCGGGTGCAGTCCGCCAAGCCAATGATCTGGCAGAGCAGCACTCTGGCTGAGGACAAACCACGATCCGGGTCGGAGCAAGTGACCACTACGCCTGACTGCGGTGAAGGAGAAGGTGAAGGAGTGGACGGTAAGTTGATCGCCACGCGAACGCCCAACCTGTCACGCCGGGATTTGCGAGAGTTGATGGATGAAGAGACCCTAAAACAGGCTGAAACAGCCGCGCTGGCCTTGGCGCGGGCATTTCGGGACAGGCGATCGCGCCGCCGGAAACAGGCGTTGCGCGGGGCTGCTCTGGACATGCGCCGAATACAGCGCGCCAGTCTGGCGCGAGGCGGTGAGCCGCTGGACCTGTATCGCCGAGCGCGGCCGCCGCGCCCGATGCGGATTGTGGCATTGTGCGACGTGAGTGGTTCGATGACCGTGTACTCACGTGTGTTTCTGGCTTTTCTGAAAGGATTGATCGGCAGCGGGATCGAGGCAGATGCGTATTTGTTTCACACGCGATTGATGCGGGTCACAGATGCGTTGCGCGACCATGACACCCTCCGGGCTGCGGGTCGGTTGTCGCTGATGGCCGAAGGCTTTGGCGGCGGTACGGATATTTCCGGCAGTCTGGAGCGATTTCTGTCGGGATACGGCGCGCGAGCACTGAACGGGCGTACTGTCGTCCTGATCCTGTCGGACGGATATTGCAGTTCTGATCCGCAGGATCTGGGGGATGTGCTGGCGCGTATCAGGCGCAAGGCACGCCGAATCGTCTGGCTGAACCCCTTAAAGGGCTGGAAGGACTATCAACCAATTGCGGCAGCGATGCAGGCAGCTGAACCCTATCTGGACGCGCATCTACCGGCCAATACGCTGGATGCATTGGCGGCGCTTGAGCCGCAGTTCCAAAAGCTGTGAAAGGAGTCTGACCGTGGCGAATTTCGACATTTTTGACACCATCGATCAGCTGCGCGGAACCGGAGAGGCCTTTTGTGTGGCGACGGTTTTGCGCACGGCGGATGCGACCTCGGCCAAAGCTGGGGGGAAGGCGGCGATTACCCAGGCGGGTGAAATCCTGGGGCATTTAGGCGGGGTTTGTGTGCAACGCGCGGTCCGGGCCGCGGCGCAACAGGCTTGGGCGTCCGGGGCGCCGCAGATTATCCGTGTCAAACCTTCGGAAAAGGTGGTGAACATGACGGATCCCGATGGTGTGCAAACGTTCAAAAGTGGATGCCCGTCCGGCGGTACAGTTGATCTTTTGGTCGAACCCTATCAACACGCGCCCCGGCTGGTGATTTTCGGCGAGGGGTTGATTGCCAAAGCTCTGGCGGCACATGGATCGCTGGCCGGATTTCGCACGGTTGTCGAGGATGGGCTTGATATTGCTGGAAACCATGTGCGGTTCGCCTTGGCTCAGGTCGATGCGCTGGGCGTGGAGCCGCGGGACTATGTCGTGGTGGCTGCGCAGGGGCGCAGCGATGCGTCCGCCTTGAAGGCGGCATTGGAAACCGATGCGGCACGCGTGTCGATGGTGGCCAGTCGCCGCAAGGCAGCTACGCTGACTGCAAAGCTTATCGCCCAGGGATTGGACCCTTTGAAGGTCGCGCGCCTGAAATCCCCCGCTGGCTTGGACATACATGCCATAGATCCGCATGAAATCGCCCTGTCGATTTTGGCCGAAATCGTGATGTGGCGGAACGGTGAAAAGGCGGCAAAGGGGTCGCATGATGAAAAGCTTGCTTGAACACCTTTGCCACATGTGGCCTGCGTGGCTGGCTCAAAGGATAGAAACGGCTGCAACGTGCCTATTTCCAAGATGTTGTTGAACAAAGGAAAGACCTGAATGGAACTGACTGATGAAATCCGTATCGCAGCGCCACGGGACGTCGTTTACCGTGCGCTTAACGATCCCGACATTTTGATGGAATGCATCCCGGGATGTGAGGAACTGACGCAGAAATCACCAAACGAGCTTGAGGCGAAAGTTGTTCTGAAAATAGGCCCGGTTAAAGCGCGCTTTGCAGGTGAAGTCACGTTGGACACAGCCAATGCACCAAATGGGTTCTCTCTGATGGGTGAAGGCAAGGGCGGGGCGGCTGGATTTGCCAAGGGCGGCGCAGACGTGTCGTTGACCGAAGAAGGGGACGAAACCGTACTGAAATACACGGCGAAAGTTGATGTTGGCGGCAAGATCGCGCAACTCGGCAGTCGGTTGATTGCAGGAACCGCCAAGAAGTTGTCGGCAAAGTTCTTTACGCGGTTCGGAGAGATTGTGTCAGAGCAGTCGGCGGCATGATCCGGGGCATCCATAGCCGAAAGGTTGTCAAAGAAGGAACCACTGTCGACACACCGGAGAAACCCGCCATAAACAGAATGTGTGGCAATCGGCGGTGCCTGCAAATACTCAGTCAAGACAACACTCTTCAGCGAGAGCTGCGAACACCCCTGTCAACGGGGGGTTGAAAATCGGGTTCTGCCCATAAAAAATTGGCTTTTCCCGAAATAACCGGTAGGTTTTCTGCAAAAGGTGGAAAACACCGGAGGCAGTAAGAGAGCAGATGTCACAGGCAAAAACTCGTGTTTTGCGGACCACGATACCTGCCGGTCTTGTCGGCAAACGGGACGGTCTTTTTTTCTTGTGGGGCGAGATTGAGCGTGCCCGTTTGAAAACTGAAGTCGGAGCCCGCCAGGATGCTGCAACGCCGGATGGGCCAAGTGCAAACATGGCTGGCGCAGCAAGGCGACTGGTACAGGTGCCGGTGGACGAGTTCATATTTTATTGATGGGCAACGTCTGGATGGGAATAGCGGGATCTATTCTTTTTCAAAGATCAGGATAACTTCGCCGAGGCGTACGCCAAAGCGTGAGACGTAAGCGCGGTTTAACAGACGGTCCTCGGTCAGCAGCCACATCCAGTCGTCAAAACCGACGCGCATCGTGCCATCTTTGACAGGCAGGTCAATTTTGTATTTCCAGTTGAAGGTGTCGCCCCTTTCGGTCCCGCTGGCGGTTCCCAGCACACCGGGTGCAGTACCAGCCCACGTGTCATCACTAGTCTTTGTCAACGTCCAGATGCGCTGTTCAGTTGCGCCGTCGTCGTAGATAAAATCCTCGACCAGTGTCAGGGTTTTCCCGTCCCATGTGCCGTCGATATCGACTTCAAACCTGCGTGAAACATTCCCCAACACATCCTGAAACTGCCCGTAAGCCATGGTCTTTCCGTCGAAGAATTCCTCGAGGTTCAGTTGCCGTTCAGACAGAAAGGTTGTCGGAACTTTCGGTTTGCCGGAGCAGGCAGCCAGAAGAGCAAGGCTTGCGACGGCAACACATGTAATCAGAGAGCGACCTGTGATCATTGCACCAGCTGCCTTTCTGAAGTGATGCTGTACTCATTTGCGCCACTTACGTGGATCGGATGTGATTTGGGGTTCGGGCGCATTGTTGCAACGAGTTCAGCAACCTTGATGCCGAACTTACGCATCTCGGAACGATTCATGATGACGCCATGTTCTGTCAGATACATCCAGTCTGTAACATCCAGCGTGTGTCCTCCTGCGTCTTTGGGCAGAATGATCCTGTAGTTCAGCTTGATCGTTGCGCCGGATATCGTGCCGTGACCTTCGCCAACGATATCCTCTGCTGTTGCCGTGAACGTATTTCTGGTGCCAAGCGTTAGATACCATTTACGGTTCATCTTTTTGCCATTTGAGTACGTGAAGAACTCGGAAAGTGTGCCGGTGTTCCCATTCCACTCACCGACCATGCGGGCCACAAAGCTGTTCGACATCCTGCCATTGGGGCCATAGATCAGACCCTCGGACAGGATTTCACCGTTCAGATGCCTTTTCAGCGAAAAATTGGGCCCGGTACCGGCATAGTCTGACGGGGTCTGCGCACGAAAGCTCAGCAGTCGGGCGCGGACAAACATTGCAATCAGCAGAGCCAGCAGGATGATGGCGACAGCATTCATTTGCTTGTAACCTCGGTTGGCAGGGTCAGGACCATTCCAAAGGCCCCAAGTTTCAGGATGCAGGGCAGCATCGCGTAGGCGAGATTGAGTGCATCAAGCGCTTGGGCGGAATTGGTTTGACCGGGGGTGAAGCCATTGCGCTCCAGCAATGGCAGGGTAATAAAGGCTGCCAGGGCCAGGCCCAGCTTGCCAGCAAAGGACCAGATACCAAACGCTGTGGACGCGTTAAGACCGGCTCGGGTCAAAGTGACCGAAAACATGGCGGGCAGCACGACCATATCCGCGCCCAGAGCGGCACCCGAGGCGAGGCAAATCAACGCAAAACCGGTGAGGTTCCCAGCGCTCAGTGTGGCGGCACCGATAAACCCCGCGATGGAAAGCGGCATCGCAATCATCAGTGTCTGTTTCGAACCAATTTTGTTGCTGAGCTTTGCCCAAAGCGGCACGCTTGCGCCCGCGCTGAGGAAAAACAGGATCAGCAACGGTCCGGCTTTGCCGGGCAGTTGCAAACGGTCCTCTACGAAAAAGAGAAACAGGGTCGATGTGATGGCCACAGGCAGGCTGTTGATCAAAGCCAGCACCAGAAGGCGCAAACCCCCGGCCTTGCCCAGGCTTGCGAAAGACAGACCGGATCCGGTGATTGGGGGCCGCCGCCAGATCGGAACAGTCAACAAAAGGGTTGCGACCGATAGCAGACCCAGAAACAGACCAAATGCGGGATAGCCTTGCGCGTGGGCTCCGGCGGCAACAAAAAAGGCAGGGGCACTTGCCGCGATGATAACGCCCGTCAGTTGTCCGCCTTCCCGATAAGCGGCGAGGGTCATCAACTCCTTCGCGTCTGCGCGTTTTGCTAGCGTCGCACTACGCCCGTAGAGCAGGATAGTCCCCAGGCTGTAAGCCGAAAACAACAGTATCAGAAGAACAATCAATGTCAGTACATCTGCGCCTTGTTGCAGGCTGAACAGCGCCGGAAATCCAATGGCAAGGCCGAGAGCTGCCATGGACGCAAAGACAAGCTGGCCACTGGGCCATCTGTCAATCGCCCAACCGATCAGTGGGTCCTGTACCAGATCGACCAATCGGATCATCAGCAAGACGGTGCCAATCACCCCCAGTCCAATGCCCAGATTCACCGCCGCAAAACGCGGCAGATGAATGTATAGCGGGATGCCCGCCGCTGCGAGCATCAGCGCATACAAGCTGACCCGAGGGTAAAGCATCACTTTCCCTGAAGCATTCGGGTGAAGGACGCCGACCGCGTGTTTTCGCCAAGGAAAACCGACATGAAACTGCGTTTGATGCCCGGATATGCCATTGTGCAGGTCTTTCGACCGTTCAGCCAGAAACTGACCTTGTCTGGCCCGTCGGACACCGCCAGATAGCTGTCACCCTTGGTGACACCCCTAAAACACACGTCCAGTTGGTCGCCGACCGGGGCAGGGTGGCCGACGCGTTTCATCTCGTCGAGCGTCGAGTTGACCAGCGCATTCTTCTTGATGCTTTTACGGTATGTCAGCTGAAGCCCGAAATCTTCACTCCAACTGAACGAAGCACCTTTGGGTGTGTAAAGCTTGGCGTCGTAGATCGGAAACCCGAGATAGCGGAAGGTTGCAGTTCCGCGAAGTTGTGCACCATCCAACTCTTCCGTCACAGGCGACGCAATCAACCCAGTGGGGGCCAGCAAGGAAAGGCTCAGAAGGCTCGCGCGCAACATCCCGCTATTCGGCGGCAACAGAGATGGCCGGATCTTGTGCAAGAATGGCATAATCAGCTCCGATCGTTTGCGGGGTGCCATTTATCCGCTCAACAACATGCATCGCGCTGGCGATCCCGTCTTCGTGAAATCCGTGCCGGTTATACGCACCGGCGAACCAGGTTCGGTTCTGTCCTTGTATCTCGCGAATATGCCCCTGTGCTTTCAGGGCGGCTTTGTCGAATACCGGGTGGGCAAATTCGACCTGGTCAAAGATTTTATCCGCTGGAATCTCTGTTGGGGCGTTCAGCGTCACAAAAAGCGGGTCGTTATCCGGTATGTTCTGCAGTCGGTTCATCCAATATGTAACGCCTACGTCCCCGGCCTGTGATCGATAGGTCCAGCTGGACCAGCACGCACGCCGCTTTGGCATCTGGCCAGGATCACAATGCAGGGTGGCGGTGTTGGGTTGGTACCGAATTGCGCCCAGTGCAGCGGTTTCCGCCGGGGTGGCATTCCCGCCCAAAATGGCAATCGACTGGTCAGAGTGGGTAGCCAGGATGATCTCATCAAACTGATCCACCGCACCCTGACTGTAGACCGTAACACCTGTATCACTCCGGGAAATGTTCTGAACCGGACTGGCCAAACGGATTGCTGCCCCGCGTGCCCGTAGGGCGGCATCGATCCTGCGGACATATTCGATACTGCCACCTTTAACTGTGTACCACTGGTGTTGATTTGCGCGGCCACTGGCCAGAAGGGCGTGATTTCGGAAGAACTGCACCAATGAGCGTGCAGGGAACTGATCCACCAGTTCAACCGGAGTTGACCAGATCGCCCCACACATTGGCATCAGATAGTTGTGGCGGAACCAGTGTCCCAGCCGAAGCTGATCCACCAACTCACCAATCGTGGTGTCGTCATCTCTTGCAGCCTCCGGAGCCTTTTTGCCAAAGCGCAGAATGTCGGCAATCATCTTGTAATAGGCGGGGCGCGCAAGATTGCGCCTCTGCGCGGTCAGGGTGCGCAGATTGTTCAAACCATATTCGATACGACCATTGTCGATTGTCGCGCCAAAACTCATTTCGCTTTCGATCACGGGAACATTGAGCTCATCAAAAAGTCGGGTCAGAAAAGGATAGGTAGCGTAGTTGAAGACGATGAAACCAGTATCCACCGGTTGATCGCCGTTCTTCCCGGCCATGACTGTGCGGGCATGGCCACCTAAACGCGGTTCCGCCTCATAGAGGGTCACGTCATTGTTTTCTGAAAGGTAGTAGGCGGCTGAAAGGCCTGAAATACCTGCACCAACAACTGCGATTTTCTTCCGTACGCCCTGGGTTTCGTCGAACATTCCAGCCTCGTTATGTGGTTCTTAGAATGGAATACGCGGGGTAGGTGCAGCTGGATCAATCCGGTTGGAAGTTTTGTCAGAAGCGCGATCGCATTTGATCCAACTACGTCACGGGCCCGTAGAATATGAAACATGACTGAATCGGCCCGCGCATGAGCAGCTTTGACGGAAAAACCTATTGGATCATCGGCGCAAGTGAAGGTTTGGGTCGTGCTTTGGCTAAGGCGCTAAGCGACAGGGGCGCGCATTTGATCTTGTCGGCGCGTAGTTCTGAACGTTTGGCTGACATCTGCTCCGAGCTTCCCAATGCCCGCGCGATCCGGTGCGATGTCGCTGATTTAGACTCTGTTCGCGGGGCTGTGGCCGAGGCGGGTCTGGTCGATGGGCTGGTTTACAATGCCGGCGCGTATGACCCCGTGCGCTCGGCGGATTGGGATACAGAGGCGTCGCTCAGGATGGGTGATGTGAACTATCTGGGTGCTTTGCGTGTGTTGGGTGAAACCGTTCCAGACCTTGTTAAGGCAGGTCGGGGGGATATTACGCTGATCGGGTCGCTCGCGGGCTATCACGGGTTGCCAGCGGCCATCGGATATGGGGCCAGCAAGGCGGCGCTGATTTCCCTGGCGGAAACGATGCGCCATGATCTGGCAGGCACCGGCGTGACCGTGCGGATCATTAATCCCGGCTTCATCAAGACCCGACTGACTGAGAAAAACAGCTTCAGGATGCCCATGCTGATGAGCCCCGAGGATGCGGCGGGTCGTGTGCTCAAGGCGATGTCGCGGCGCCGTTTTCGTACGGATTTTCCTGCACCATTCTCGTGGTTTATCCGTCTGATTGACTATCTGCCGGATCTGTTGGTGTACCGAGGGAAATAGACCCTAACCAAACTGCCCGTGACAGAACCAGCCTGCAGACATGGTTCCGCCATGGCCATAAAACAGCCACAACCGTTCGCCCTGCTGTGTCACTACAACCCAGTAGTCCCGCACGCCGCTGCGCCAGTTCGGGTCATCCAGCCACCATTCCGGTGCGATCCGTTCCGGGCCGGTGGCCTGCGCCAGCTGCCAGTTACGCCCGCGCCAGCGAAAGGCGCTGGGCACGTCAGGGGTTTCCGGTGCCATTACCGGCTCAGGCTGCCACATCAGCAGGGGGCGGGGGCGTGGCGGCGCAGGCCAGTCGCGGGCAGGTTCCGACCATGCCGCCGCCAGCGTTTGCGCCGTTTTCTCAGGGATGTGCGAGGCCGCGGGATGGCGCCGGGTGATCGCCTCAAGCCCCACCCGCGCGCCCAGCTTGCCGATCAGGTCATCCACGGCGGTATTGCCCGCCAGCCGGTTGCGGGCCACACGGCGGGCTTCGGCATGGCCGGCCACGGTACGGGCGTGGATGGGTTCTGTCTGAACCGCCTCAAGCCGCAGCATGTCGATGCCGTAGCCTGCGTCGATCTTGTCAACTTTCATCTCTAACAAAGGGCGAATGTGGTATTTATCGTAAGTTGGGCGGGCCAGGCCGACCTCGATAACCTCAGCTGCCTGATCGGCGCGGTGCGCCTCCAGTCGCAGGGTGCGGGCACCGCGCCCCTTTTCTTCCAGCTTGGTGCAAAGCGTTGGCAGAACCCGATCAACCGCAGCCATGACATCCTCAACCAGACCAATCGGGTTGGGCAGGGTCATCCGCACTGCGAAATGGTGCGGCGGTCGGGCGGGCGAGACAGGCTCGGGCGCGCTGCCCATGGCCTGATCCAACCGCAGAACCAGCCCGCGCCCAAACCTCCGCGCAAGGCTGGCGCGGGGTTGACCCAGCAGATCGCCGATGCGACGCAGGCCCAGACGGTTCAGCTGCACGACAACCTGATCTTCCAACCGCAGCGCGGCGATAGGCAGGGGGCTGAGTGCGCCATAAGATTGCCCCGGCGGCGCGATCCGCGCGCCTCCGCCCAGGGCCCTCACTTGCGGCGCGGTGCCGCCTTTGGTCCAGTGCCGCCGTTTACCCGCCCGGGCGCGGGTGGCACGGGCCTCCTGACTGATGGCGTCGCCATTGCGGTCGGATGTGGCCGCCTGCCCCGCATAGCGCGCCAAAGCCCAGGCTGCGCCCAGCGTGTCGGCGATGCCAATCTGTACGCTGAGGCCCATATCCGCGCAATCGGTTTCAAGAACGTTCAGCAACGCCTCCTCTCCGCCAAACAGATGGGCGCAACCTGACAGATCGACGATCAGCCCGTCCGGGGCCTCTTCGGCCACCCATGGGCTGAACTTCCCCGCCCAGCGACGCAGCGCGGCCAGGAACGCGGCTTCGGCCGGGGCGTTACGGTGGCGTGTGATCAGGTTGGCACACATGGCATGAGCATCCCGCACCGGCTGGCCTACACGCAGCCCGGCAGCCTGCGCATCGACATTCACTGAGGTAATAACCTGCATGTTCGACTGCTCGGCCACGATGGCCAAAGGCCCGGTATGCAGCCCCCGCGCAGCGCGGATCAGCCGTTCAGCCCCCAGACGGGGGAACCATAGCGAAAGTATTCGGCGTTTGGGCATTTGCAGGCATCACAATGTTCTTATTTTGTTCTTAAGTGAGAATCGATGCCTGAGTCGAGTCCGCCCTTATCCGCAGGTCAGCCGCTGGATGATCCCGTCGCCATTCACATACACGTTCAGCCGGTCGATGCGGTAATCCTGTGTGGCGATGCCATCCGGGCCCAGCACGCGCGACCGCGCCGGCAGGTTTGCCTGAATGGCTGAAACCGGCTGGCCAACGGTATCGGAAAAATCTTCGCCCTGACAAAAGGCCAGATCGACCGGGGCAGGTTCCGGCGGCAGCAAAGCGTCTTCGGGCGCGGGTGGAGTCTCAGCGCAGGCCGCCAGAAAGATCAGGATCGGGAAAAATCGGTGCATTGGCGTTCCTCATTCTGGCAATGTCGTTTCTGCAATATCAATTAATTAGCCAACCTGCCATGAAAGCACGGTTGAAAACACCCTGTAATTGACGCAGGGTCGGGGCAAAAGTGACAGGGAGATAAGTAGCATGCGTACCCGTGCCGCCGTCGCCGTTCAGGCGGGCAAACCTTTGGAAGTGATGGATGTGAACCTCGAAGGCCCCAAGGCGGGCGAGGTTCTGGTCGAGATCAAGGCCACCGGTATCTGTCATACCGACGAATTCACCCTGTCGGGTGCCGACCCCGAAGGCCTGTTCCCGGCCATTCTGGGCCATGAAGGCGCAGGCGTCGTGGTCGAAGTGGGTCCGGGTGTAACCAGCCTGAAACCGGGCGATCATGTGATCCCACTTTACACCCCCGAATGCCGCGAGTGTGAATACTGTCTGCACCCCAAGACCAACCTGTGTCAGGCGATCCGGGAAACCCAGGGCAAGGGTCTGATGCCCGATGGCACCTCTCGTTTCTCGACCTTGGATGGCGATCCGATCCTGCATTACATGGGCTGCTCGACCTTCTCGAACCACACGGTTCTGCCTGAAATCGCGCTGGCCAAGGTGCGCGAGGACGCGCCATTCGACAAGATCTGCTATATCGGCTGTGGCGTCACGACCGGTATCGGCGCGGTCATCAACACCGCCAAGGTGGAAATCGGCAGCCGCGCCATCGTGTTTGGTCTGGGCGGTATCGGCCTGAACGTCATTCAGGGCCTGCGTCTGGCTGGAGCAGACCAGATCGTCGGCGTCGACCTGAACCCCTCCAAGGTGGAAATGGCCACCAGGTTCGGCATGACCGACTTCGTGAACCCGTCCGAGGTTGAAGGCGATCTGGTGCCGTATCTCGTCAACCTGACCAGGGGCGGTGCGGATTATACGTTTGACGCCACAGGCAATGTCGGCGTGATGCGCGCAGCACTTGAATCAGCGCATAAGGGCTGGGGCGAATCCATCATCATCGGCGTGGCACCTGCAGGGGCCGAAATCTCGACCCGGCCATTCCAGCTGGTTACCGGTCGTTCATGGCGCGGTACCGCGTTCGGCGGCGCGCGTGGGCGCACGGATGTGCCCAAGATCGTCGACTGGTACATGGAAGGCAAAATCGAGATCGACCCGATGATCACCCACACCATGGGTCTGGACGACATCAACCACGGCTTTGACCTGATGCATAAGGGCGAAAGTATCCGTTCGGTGGTTATCTACTAAGAGTAAAATCCACAGTTTTCCAACCACGACGCGCTGATCGGCGCGCCGTTTTTTAGACCTACTTTCCAGGCCGTGTTGCCCCTGTGTCCGCCCGGGGCGACCGAACCCGCAGAACCGGGGTATTGGCCGAGGTGGTGTTGGCCCGGCTTTCTCGCCAAACAACATAGACGCCGGACGCGATGATGATGCTGGCACCGACGGCGACCCAGATGTCAGGGCGCTCGTCGAAGAAGATCATGCCAAACAGCGTTGCCCAGATGATCTGGCTGTACTGGCTGGGGGCGACGACACCGGCGGGTGCGGCGCGGTAGGCCAGAATGATCAGGTGTTGGGCGATGACCGAAAACACCCCAACCAGCGCCATCATCGCCAGATGCAGTAGGGACGGCGGCTGATATACAGCCGGTTGGGCAAGGCTCATCACAACGATAGCCAGCAACATCGGATAGAGGATCAGCACGGCCGAGCGCTCCTCATTCCCGATCTTGCGCACCAGGACCGAGGCAAAGGCGCTGCAGAAGGCGGCCATCAGGGCGGCCATATGGCCCAGTGTGATATCCGTTGCACCGGGGCGCAGAACGATCAGGACGCCGATTAAGCCGACGCCAACCGCAGCCCAGCGCTGAACGCGGACCACTTCACCCAGTATCGGGATCGACAGCACCGTGACGATCAGCGGGAATGAGAACAGCAGGGAATAGACCTCGGCCAGTGGCAGAACCGAAAACGCGTAAAACGCGCAGGACATAGCCGTTACCATCAGGCCCGAGCGCAGCAGAACGAGCCAAGGATGATGCGGCAGAAAGTTTCCCGTCGTGCGGTCGGTCAGGATCGTGACGGCCATTGGAACGAACGAGAACAGCGTGGCGAAAAAGATGATCTGCATCACTGAATAGGTGCCGCCCAGCACCTTGATCAGCGCGTCGTGGCTGGCAAAGACGGCAAAGCCCAGAAATGCATAGCCAAGCCCCCGCAGGGTGTTGTTTTGTGCGCTCATCGATCCGGCCTCGGCCTATGTTGGTATGGTGACGATACTTCATAGCAGCGCAGGCAGGGTTCCTGGCTGTCCGTAGTGCTGCTTAACCCTATTCTGAGGGCGCGAATAGTCCTTATTTTACCGCTAACATCGCATGGCCGCCATGATCTGGGATCATCGCAGGATCGGCGGCGCGTCTTTGGGCTGTCGTGCGGATTGGACACCTGCTTTCATGCCGACACCGATGCGGCGGGCCAAGGCGACCCACGGGGTGGCCGTTTCAGCGGGCAGCGTTCGGGTGGCAACCTCTTCGAACAGATCCAGCCAATGGGCAAAAAATTCCGGTTTCACATCGCGCCGTTCGACATGGACCCGTTGCGGATTGCCGTCATAGCAGCGCTCATACAGGATGGCATTGCGCCAGAAGGCGGCGATCTTGTCCTCATGCATGGGCCAGTCGGTGACGTGATTGGCAAATACGGGCCCAAGAACCGCGTCTTGCCGGACACGGGCATAAAAGGCGCGAACTTGCGCGTTGATCTGCTCGGGCGTCGCGGGAAAGCGCGGGGGAAGGATGGGTCTGGTCATGACGGCCTGAATTTCGACTCTGTTTTTGGCAGATAGGGTGTTCCGGCGTTACGGAACAGAGGTGGTATTGTCGCGCCCATCCGGTGTCAGCAGATGCCGCAGCAGGGCCACCGGGTGCGCCCGCAGGCTGAGGCGGGTGGCGACGTAATCTTCGACCACCTGCTCGCCCAGCGTCATCTGTGGCAGGTAAGCCTTGGGTTCATCCAGCGCCTCGCCCTCCAAGTCCTGCGAGAACAGTGGCAGAGGTTTGGCGGTGGCAATTGCCTTGGCCTGCCACAGCGCCTCGCGCCGGGTCAGATCGCAAGCGGCGAAGGCATCAGCCTCGGCCAGCCGTTCGATCACCGATGGCCCAAGGCCTGCGCGGCGCCAGACATCATCGACCTGGGTGTAGCCGTTGCCGCGTGCGGCGGTCAGCCAGCTGGCATCCTCCTCGCTAAGCCCCTTGATCTGGCGAAAGCCCAGCCGCAGCGCCAGCCCGCCATGGCCGTCGGGCTCCATCACGTTGTCCCAGAAGCTGGCATTGATGCAGACCGGGCGCACCTGAACGCCATGTTCGCGCGCATCCCGCACGATTTGCGCCGGCGCGTAGAACCCCATCGGCTGCGAGTTCAGCAGGGCGCAGGCGAAGATGCCCGGATGGTGGCATTTGATCCAGGCCGAGGCATAGACCAGCAGCGCAAAACTGGCCGCGTGGCTTTCGGGGAAGCCATAAGACCCGAAGCCTTCGATCTGCGAAAAACAGCGCTCGGCGAAGTCATCCTCATACCCGTTGCGTTTCATCCCGCGCAAAAAGAGCGCGCGGAATTCGCTGACGTTGCCATGTTTCTTGAAGGTTGCCAGCGAGCGGCGCAGCCGATCGGCCTGTTCCGGGGTGAACCCCGCACCGACAATGGCGATTTGCATCGCCTGTTCCTGAAACAACGGCACGCCCAGCGTTTTGCCCAATACCTCGCCCAGCGCGTCCGAGGGGAAGCTGACCTCCTCCTCTCCGTTCCGGCGGCGGATATAGGGGTGGACCATGTCGCCCTGAATGGGGCCGGGGCGGATGATGGCAACCTCGATCACCAGATCATAGAAATTACGCGGCCGCATCCGGGGCAGGAAGTTCATCTGTGCACGTGATTCCACCTGAAACACGCCGATGCTGTCCGCCTTGCAGAGCATGTCATAGACCACCGGATCCTCGGGCGGCAGGGTGGCAAGGGTGTAGCTGGTCTGATGATGCTGGCCGATCAGGTCAAACGCCTTGCGGATGCAGGTGAGCATCCCGAGGCTGAGGACATCGACCTTGAGGATGCCAAGGCTGTCGATATCGTCCTTGTCCCAGCAGATGACCGTGCGGCCCTCCATCGTGGCGTTTTCAATGGGGACAAGCTCATCCAGCCGACCCTCGGTGATGATAAATCCTCCCACATGCTGCGAGAGGTGGCGGGGAAAGCCGTCGATCTCATAAACCAGCATTAGAGTCTGTTTCAGGCGCCGATCTTCGGGGTCGAGGCCAATTTCGCGCATCCGTTGCGCCTCAAGCCCCGAGGCCGAGAAAAAGCCCCAAAGCTGTGAGGAAAGCGCCGAGATCGTATCTTCGGTCAGACCCATGGCGCGTCCAACCTCGCGGATGGCGCGTTTGCCGCGGTAATGGACCACCGTGGCGCAGAGGCCCGCGCGTTCGCGGCCATAGCGGTCATAGATGTGCTGGATCACCTCCTCGCGGCGTTCATGTTCGAAATCGACGTCTATGTCTGGCGGTTCATCGCGCGCCTCGGAGACGAAGCGTTCAAACACCATGGTGCCCATCTCGGGGCTGACCTCGGTGATGCCGAGGCAAAAGCAAACGACCGAGTTGGCAGCCGATCCGCGCCCCTGGCAGAGGATGCTGCGCGAACGGGCGAAATGGACGATATCGCGGACAGTCAGGAAGTAGGGTTCGTATTTCAGCTTGCTGATCAGCGTCAGCTCATGCGCCAGCATTTTTTTCGCCTTTTCGGACGCCCCGGCGGGATAACGCCATTTCAACCCCTCATGTGCCAGACGATGCAGGCGCTGGGTCGGGGCTTCTTGCGCGCTGCCCTCGCTGGGGTATTCATAGCGCAGCTCGTCCAGCGAGAACGTGAGTTGTTCACTGAGTTCATGGGCGCGGGCAACGGCCCCCTCATGACCTTTGAAGATGCGTAGCATCTCGGCCCCGGAGCGCTGGCGCTGTTCACCATTGGCCAAAGCGTCCCGGCCCAATGCGTCCACCTTGCGGCGCAGGCGGATGGCGGTCAGCACATCGCCCAGTTTGCGGCGGGTGCCGTGGTGCATCATCGGTGTTGCGCTGGCGAGCGTGAGGATGCCAAGCTGCTTTGCTTCGGTCTCTAATAAAGAGAAATACGAACCATCGGCGCCATCATACCGGGGGTGCATCAACAGATGCATCCGCCCGGCAAAGCGGCGCGTCAGCTGCTGCGCCTGTGTCCGCCACGCGCCCGCGCCGCCCGGAGAGCCCGCCGCCTGTGGCCACAGCAGCAGGTGGAGGCCATCGGAAAATTCGAGCAGGTCAGACAGGTGCAGGATGCAGTCGCCCTTCTCGGCGCGCAGACGGCCTTTGGAGAGGATGCGGCACAGGTTGGCCCAACCCTGCCGGTTCAGGGGCAGGGCGGTGACCATGGGCGCATCGGTGAAGATCAGCCGCGCCGCCGGGATCAGGCGGGGAACCGCGTGGATGGGATAGGAGGGCGGCTTGGGGATATGATCGGGGCAGGGTGGCCCGATTGAGGTATTCTGCTCCTCCCACGCCAGCCGTTCGCGGACCTTGCGGGCGATCTCGCACGCCTGAGTGTGGGCGCGGACGATCCCGGCGACCGAGTTGTCATCAGCAATCGCAATGGCGGGCAGGCCCAGGGTGACGGCACGCTCCATATACTCCTCGGGGTGTGACGCCCCGGTGAGGAAGGTAAAATTCGACGTGATCGACAGCTCGGCATACATGGCGATTCCACATTATATTCATGTTTTGTTCTTTTTCGAGTCCTTTGCGCAGGAAACGGGTCGATTGGACCAGGTCAGGTGGGCATGGTCAGCAAAAAAGGAGATCCGAGATGTTCAAAATCACCGCTTTGCCCACCAACGATGTACGCGCCCTACAGGCGGGTGGCCCGGATGCATATGGTTCAACGCCGGAACGCGCTGTGTCGACGGGTGCAGGTAATCCGTGCCGCCACTGCCTGCGACATATCCCCGAGGGCGATGAGATGCTGATATTGGCACATCGGCCTTTTTCAAAGACACATCCCTATGCGGAAACCGGCCCGATCTTTCTGTGTGCAACACCATGCGAGCGGTACGAGGAAGACGCGCTGCCCGAAATTCTGACCACCTCGCCTGACTATCTGATCAAGGGCTACGGTGCGGATGACAGGATCGTCTATGGCACCGGGGCGGTCACGCCGACGGACAGAATCGACGCAAAAGTCAGGGAAATCTTTTCCCAATCCGACGTCGCCTATATTCACGTGCGGTCTGCGCGGAATAACTGCTATCAGGCGCGAATAGACCGCGCCTAAAGCTTGACCCGGTGGATGCCCCGGCGTGGCTGATCCTGATCATCCGCCGGGTGATCCTCGGTGCGGGACGAGGTCAGGGCAAGGAATACATCCTCAAGATCGGCCTCTTCGGTGCGAACGTCACGGATGCAGATATTCGCGGCGCGCACCGATTCCAGAACCTGCTCGGCACTGGTCTGAATGTTTCGGTATTGCAAGACAAGGCTGCCATCATCGCGGAGAGCTGCCTCGACGCCTTCTGACACAGGCAGATCAATGATCGGGCTGTCGGGCACAATCACCATGGTGCGGCTGTCCATGCGGCCCAGCAAGTTGGCCGTGCTGTCCTGCGCGACCTTTTCACCGTGGTTGATAATGGCGATCTCGTCGCACATCTCCTGCGCTTCTTCCAAGTAGTGGGTGGTCAGGATGATGGTCATGCCCCGTTCGTTCAGCTTGCGCACATTGGCCCAGAGCATCTGGCGCAGTTCGATATCCACACCTGCTGTGGGCTCATCAAGCACAAGGATTTTCGGGTGATGCACCAGTGCCTTGGCCAGCAGCAACCGCCGCCGCATCCCGCCCGAAAGAGTGCGGGCATAGGCCTCGGCCTTGTCACTGAGACCGACCAGTTCAAGAATCTGATCACTGCGCCGTTCGGACTTCGGAACGCCATAGAGACCGGCCTGAACCTCAAGCGCGCCGCGCGGGGTGAAAAACGGGTCGAGGTTGAGTTCTTGTGGCATTACACCGATGGCCGATCGCGACTGGCGTGGACTCTGATCCTGATCGAAGCCCCAGATCGCCACGCGACCCGCCGATTTCACCACCAGACCAGCCAGGATATTGATCAGGGTCGATTTTCCGGCACCGTTTGGACCCAGCAGACCAAAAACCGAGCCGCGCGGGACGGTCAGGTCAATGCCTTTCAGCGCATGCTTTTCGGGCTGACCCTTGCCACCGCGATAGGTTTTGCGCAGCCCTTCGATCCTGATTGCCGCGTCGCACATGTGGCACTTGCCCCCGGTTTGATCATCGCCCATAAACGCACCTAATACATGCCCGCGTGGCCGACAACCGAAGAAGGATCGCCAGCCGTGACCATCGAAGCGCCGGAAACCAAGATCGTCGAAACCGCCCGTGTTGCCTGTGACGGTGGCGAAGGTGCGTTAGGTCATCCGCGCGTGTGGCTGCAAATTCCAGAAGACGCAGGCTGGGTCGAATGCCCCTATTGCGACTGCAAATATGTTCTGAAAGGCACAGAGCAAAGCTGATTGCTGACCTAGTTGGGTTTCGCCCAAATCTCGCCGTGTTTTTTATGGTAATGCACGTGGCAAGCAACGTAGGCGAGCGTGATGAGCGATATTACATCCAACGATTCCGCCAACCCGATTTTTGGTTGGGTTGGCTTTTGCATAGCGTCTTTGGCATTGTTTGCTGCCTTGTTTGTCTTCTGGGCTGGTCCATTTGCCCCAAACCAGTCCTCGGGCGTGTCGCTGGGTGAACTGGCAGCTGAAATCGGCAAATCTACTCTGCGCGCGGCCGCAGGGATGGAGCAGCCCGAGCCCGTTGCGCGCGCGCGCGATCTGGATGATTTCCTGCAGATCGGCGTTGCCATGCTAGGTGGGCTGGCGGTTATTCTGTCGGTTGTTGGCATCCTGCGTCACGAAAGGCGGCGCCCTGCCATTGCTGGGATTGCTGTTGGCATCGGCGCAATTTTGTTCCAGTTCTTTGCCTTCGCGTTTTTTGCCTTCCTCGGTGTGTTGATCATTATGGCGCTGCTGAACAGTTTCTCGGACGTTTTCAGCGGCCTCTTCGGCGGTTAGTCCAAGTTCAAGACTGGTCACCCGCGCGACCCTGTGGCAGAACCATTCCTGACCGATAGGGAGCGCGCGCATGAGCAATTTCGGAAAAGGGTGTCACCTGCATCTGATCGACGGATCGGCCTTTATTTTCAGGGCCTATCACGCGTTGCCACCGCTGACTCGCAAGTCGGATGGTCTGCCAATTGGGGCTGTTTCGGGCTTTTGCAACATGCTGCAGAAATATGTCGAGGGAAACACCGGGCCAGATGCGCCGACCCATGTGGCGGTGATCTTTGACAAAGGCTCGCATACCTTCCGCAATGACCTTTACGACCTCTACAAGGCCAACCGCGAGGCGATGCCCGAGGATCTGCGCCCACAGATGCCGCTGACCCGCGAGGCGACAAAAGCGTTCAACATCGCCTGCAAGGAGATGGAGGGCTATGAGGCTGACGACATTATCGCGACCCTCGCTGTTCAGGCGCGAGATGCGGGTGGCCGTGTGACCATCGTGAGTTCCGACAAGGACTTGATGCAGTTGGTCGGGGACGGCGTCGAAATGCTGGATGCGATGAAGAACAAACGCATTGACCGGGATGGCGTGGTCGAGAAGTTCGGGGTTGGACCGGAACGTGTGGTCGATGTTCAGGCGTTGGCAGGTGATAGCGTCGACAATGTTCCTGGCGCGCCGGGGATCGGGGTCAAGACGGCGGCTTTGCTGATCAACGAATTCGGCGACCTGGAGACCCTGCTGGACCGGGCGGATGAGATCAAGCAGCCCAAACGCCGCCAGACCCTGATCGAAATGCGAGACCAGATCGAGCTTTCGAAGAAATTGGTTCAACTGGATGAGAATACTCCGCTGGATTTCACCTTGGACGACCTTGAGGTGAGGGACCCCGATGCAGACACGCTGTTGGCGTTTCTAGCGGAGATGGAGTTCCGTACCCTCACCAAGCGCATCGCTGACAAGCTGGGGGTTGAGGCTCCGGTGATTGCCGACGCGCCTGCGCCAGCGGCGGCAGAGGTCGAGGCCGAGGTGATCCCGTTTGACAGTTCGAAATACGAATGCGTACGTGATTCAGCGGCCCTGCAAAAGTGGATTGACCAGGCCTATGAGCGTGGTTGGGTGGCTGTAGACACAGAGACCACGGGCCTGAACGAGATGATTGCCGGTCTGGTGGGTATTTCGCTGTGCGTCGAGGCCGGAGAAGCCTGTTACATCCCGTTGACCCACCGCGATGGATCAGCGGACGATCTGTTTGGATCGGATGCTTTGGCCGATGGGCAGATGCAATTGGATGAAGCCCTGATGCTTTTGAAACCGATGCTCGAGGATCCGTCGGTCCTCAAGATCGGGCAGAACATGAAATATGATGCCAAGATCTTCAGGCGGTATGGCATCGACGTTTCACCCATCGACGATACGATGCTGATGTCCTACGCCATGCATGGCGGTGAACATGGGCATGGGATGGACACCCTGTCCGAGCGTTATCTGAGCCACACACCTATCCCGATCAAACCACTGCTGGGGTCGGGAAAATCGGCAATCACCTTCGACAAGGTCGCGATTGACGAGGCCACGGCCTATGCCGCCGAAGATGCGGACATCACCTTGCGTTTGTGGCAGCTGTTCAAACCGCAATTGCACCGGGCACAGGTGACCACGGTCTATGAGACGCTGGAACGGCCGCTGGTCCCGGTACTGGCCGGGATGGAGATGCATGGAATCAAGGTCGACCGCGATGTCCTGAGCCGGATGTCCAATGCATTTGCCCAGAAAATGGCCGGTTTAGAGGCTGAAATTCACGAGTTGGCCGGGGGAAGCTTTAATGTCGGATCGCCCGCTCAGCTGGGCGAAATCCTGTTCGACAAGATGGGTCTGGAAGGCGGGAAAAAAGGCAAGAACGGGAAATACTCGACAGGGGCTGATATTCTGGAAGACCTTGCAACCGAGCATGAACTGCCGCGCCGTGTGCTGGACTGGCGGCAGCTGAGCAAGCTGAAATCGACCTATACCGACGCGCTACAGACCCATATCAACCCCGACACAGGCCGGGTACACACATCTTATTCGATCACCGGAGCGAACACGGGGCGTCTGGCCTCGACCGATCCCAACCTGCAAAACATTCCGGTGCGGACAGAAGAAGGGCGGCGTATTCGTGAGGCTTTCATCGCCGAGCCGGGCAATGTCTTGGTAAGTCTCGACTACAGCCAGATCGAGTTGCGCATTCTGGCCCATATTGCTGATATTTCGGCTCTGAAACAGGCGTTTTCTGACGGTTTGGATATTCACGCCATGACCGCGTCCGAGATGTTCGACGTGCCGTTGGATGAGATGACACCTGATATCCGCCGTCAGGCAAAGGCAATCAATTTCGGTGTGATCTACGGCATCTCGGGCTTTGGTCTGGCCCGGAACCTGCGTATTCCACGGGCCGAGGCACAGAGCTTTATTGATCGTTATTTCGAACGGTTCCCAGGCATTCGCCGCTATATGGACGACACAGTCGAATTCGCGAAAGAGCACGGCTATGTGCAAACCCTGTTCGGGCGCAAGATTCACACGCCCGAAATCAATGCCAAAGGGCCACATGCAGGGTTCTCGCGCCGCGCGGCGATCAATGCGCCAATTCAAGGTACGGCGGCGGATGTGATCCGGCGCGCTATGGTGCGAATGCCGGACGCGATCGCCGGATTACCAGCCAGGATGCTGTTGCAGGTTCACGACGAGTTGCTGTTCGAAGTGGCCGAAGACGCGGTGGATCAGGTGGTTGACGTGGCCCGTGACGTGATGGAGGGCGCCTCGGATCCTGCGGTCAAGCTGGATGTGAAGCTGGTCGTGGATGCCGGGAAGGGGGCGAACTGGGCCGAGGCGCACTAACGGCGTTGTTCTTCAGTTCTCGGCGGTCTGTCCTATCAGCGGGTCAGCCCTGCGGCCCGACCATGCGGTTGACCATTCGTTGCACAGATGGGCCAAACAGCAGGATTACGGTGAAGGCGATGGGCCAACAAAAAGCCCAGGACGCCATCCAATCGCCAACTGTGCCGGGGTTAAACCCAATTGCTTTGACCGTCGCAATCCCCGTTACAATCAAGGACATGAGGCCGGACATGATCAGGCTGAAAATGGCACGGGCATAGCGGGCGGGTATCATGGCAGGCATCCTAGTGGTCGCAATGCCCCTGATGTGCGGTATTTGAATGAAAATTACCAGTGCAAGTCCCGCATCCAGTCAAGTGTGTCGCAGGTGCGTTGAGTTGAGGGTATGTATTCCGCGCTAACCCAGCCGCCATAACCTGCCGCGTCCATGGCCGAGAACAAGCCTTGGAAATCCGTTGGGCCACGACCCGGTTCCATGCGATCCGGGGCTGCGCCGATTTGGGCATGGACCACCTGCGGATGAAAGCGATCCCAGACAGCCAGCGCGTCGCCATGGATCATATGGGCGTGAAAGCTGTCATATTGCAGGCCGACATTCGGGCGATCCACCTGGTTGAGCACGTCTGCTGCCAGATCATAATCGTTCAAAAAATACCCGGGCTGTGAAACCGGGTTGAGCGGTTCGATGGTGAACTGCTGCTGTGGGGCGAAATCGGCAGCCCATTGCAGGTTTTGCACAAAACAATTCAATGCATCTGGCCCGGTGGCATATCCGGACATGATGTGGATCAGGCCGGGGCGAAGCACCCCTGCATATCGCAGGACACGGCGAATGTCCGACTGGAACCGTGATTGACCATCGGGGATCGCTGCGTAACCCGGCGCACCCCCGGTGTAGTTGGGTGGTGGCGCATTGATCAACACAAGCTCCAACCCGTTGGCAATCAAGGCGCGGCGGGATTCCGTCGCGGCGATGTCGTAAGGAAACAAAACCTCGATCGCGGTAAACCCGGCATCTGCCGCCGCCTGAAACCGATCCAGGTAAGGCATTTCCGTAAACAGAAGCGAAAGGTTGGCAGCAAATCTGGGCATGAGCGGTCAGTGGTTGTGGTGATCCGACCATACGCAAGGGATGTTTTTCGGGGAAGGGATCGAAAACGACAGATTGTCGAAAATCGACCAGATCGCCTGCACCGAATCAGCAAAGGTCCGCTCAGCGCGGCTCGTCATTACGGGTGCCGCATTAACAAAAGGTCCGAATCCAATGGCGATGAGCCCGGAACCCGTACGCGGGGCAACTACCGTTTTGTCTGGTGGCCAAAATCCAGCGCTGTCAGGGAATGGGTTGGCCGTTGCCTCCATGATCACCTGGGCAGCGGGTTTCCCCGCGGCAGAAGTGTTGCTGCAAACCTGGCCTCCCGTTGCATTGCTGACTGCGCGCCTGATGCTGGCGGTTGCCGTTCTGATACCGGTCTGGATTCTGCTGGACGGTCCAAGCAGAGTGTTACGCGCCAGATGGGGCCGGGCGATGGTTGTCGGCGGCTTTGGTTTTGGCTTTGCTATGTTTCTGCTGATCGTGGCGCAGAAAATGACGGACCCGGTGACAGTCGCGATCATTGCATCCTGCGCGCCCTTGCTTGCAACGGTACTGGAGTTGGTGGCTGGAACCCGACGGCTGAAATGGACCTTTGCGTTGGGTGTTCTGGTGTCGGTTCTGGGTGGGCTGATTGCAACCAGCGCCGCCGCGCCCGAACAGCTGGGGCTGGGCGCGGTTCTGGCGATCCTTGCAACGGGCCTGTTTTGTTGGGGTAGCATGGCCACCGCGCGCGACTTCCCCGAGCTTAGTCAGATCGGGCGCTGTACGATTACCTTCGTCGGTGGGTTGCTCATGGCCGCGGTGCTGAGTTTTGGGGCGGCCCAGCTGGGCATGGATGTGCTGCCAACCGCCGCCATTGATGGACAGCAATGGGGGATGCTTGGGATCTATGCCTTGATATCACTGGGGCTCAGCCAGGTGTTGTTCATCTCGGCCGTGGGCAAGCTGGGTGTGGCGCTGGCTTCGTTTCACATCAATATTGCACCGTTTTACGTGATGCTGATCATGCTGATGTTGGGGGAGGACTGGAACTGGACCCGTGCGCTGGGCGCGGGCGTGGTTGCTTTGGCCGTAGTTCTGGCCCAGGATCGCGCACTTCGGTCAGCCAAGATCGGCTGAAGGTATCAGGCCAAAGAACTGTCTGCCTGACCAAACACCGAACCAGCCCTCATGGTGGCTGCCAATCTCGACGAGGCGGTAAAAACTTTTGCGGTCTATGCGGGCTTCGAGGTTGGCGCGGATCAATATGTAGGGTGACGGTTCTTCTGTTTCGGGATCAATAACAACCCGGATCGGATGCGCGGGCCCTGCAACAGCGATGTCGTCCACTTGTGTGCGGAAGGTCAGGTCTTGCGTCTGACCTTCGCCGGTTTGCTCGAAATCCACGGCGATGAACGGCGCGTCCTCGACAGTGATTCCCACCTTTTCAACCGGCGTAACCAGATAATATTTCCCGTCTTCTCTCTTAAGAATTGAGGAAAAAAGCTTCACAAGCTCGAACCGATTGATGGGTGAGCCTAAATAACTCCATGTACCATCTTTTGCGACACGAATGTCCAGATCGCCACAAAACGGGGGATTCCACAGGTGAACGGGCGGTAAACCTCGGGTTTTGGCGGCTTTTACCGATGCGGTCAAACCGTCGGGCGAGGGTTTCACAGGTTTTTGTCCGCTCATTGCTTTTGCCATTTCCTCTCAGCGCGATACACTTCAATCATATTCGTCCACGGAAGGGAAAGTCATGAACGAACCTGCCGACCTCGTAGCCGAGATCGAAGCGCTGGAAAACAAGCTGCAAGAGGCCAAGGCCTCGATCACCCGCCGCTTCATCGGGCAGGAAAGGGTCGTGGACCTGACCCTGACCGCGCTTTTGTGCGGTGGTCATGCCCTTCTGATCGGTCTGCCGGGCTTGGGCAAGACACGGTTGGTCGAGACGTTGTCGACCGTGATGGGCCTGCATGGCAATCGCATTCAGTTTACGCCCGACCTGATGCCCGCCGATATTCTCGGGTCTGAGGTGTTGGATACGGCTGATGATGGCAGCCGCCATTTCCGTTTCATTCCCGGCCCGATCTTCTGTCAGCTGCTGATGGCGGATGAAATCAACCGGGCAAGCCCGCGAACGCAATCTGCGCTGCTGCAGGCGATGCAGGAACGCACGGTAACAGTGGCCGGTGAGGACCGTTCCCTTGGTGTGCCATTCCATGTTCTGGCCACGCAAAACCCGATCGAACAGGAAGGCACCTATCCGCTGCCCGAAGCGCAGCTGGACCGGTTTCTTGTGCAGATCGATGTAGAATACCCCGACCGCCAGACCGAGCGGGATATTCTGCTGGCCACAACCGGTGTTGAAGAAGACGAAGCACATCAGATTTTCAGCAAGGAAGAGTTGCTGGCTGCACAGGTCCTGCTGCGTCGGATGCCGGTCGGGGAATCGGTTGTCGAGCTGATCCTTGATCTGGTGCGGGCCTTCCGCCCAGAAGAAGCGGGTGTATCCGAACGGGTTGCTGAAACCGTCGCGTGGGGTCCTGGGCCACGCGCTGCGCAGGCGCTGATGATGACGGTTCGGGCACGTGCGATGTTGCAGGGGCGTCTGGCACCCAATGCCGAGGATGTGCTGGACATGGCGCGCCCGGTGCTTAGCCACCGGATGGCTCTCAACTTTGCGGCACGGGCACGCGGCGACAGTTTGGCCGACCTGATCGACTCGACTGCTGTCGGGTTGATTCGGACCGAGGCGGCAGCGTGAATGCCGCGCTGACCCTTCGCGAAAGATCCGAGGCCGAGGCATCGCGGCTGCCGCCCCTTTTGGCGCGGGCCGAGCATCTGGCGGGTACCGTTCTGCTGGGTGACCATGGACGGCGACGCTCTGGCATGGGGGATGATTTCTGGCAATACCGCCCCGCGCAGATCGGCGACAGTCGCCGGATGATCGACCACCGCCGCTCGGCGCGTGGAGATCAGCAATATGTGCGGGAACGCGAATGGCAGATCGCGCAATCCGTGATGCTATGGGTCGATCAGGGGGCGTCGATGCGGTTTGCGTCCGACAAATCGTTGCCGACCAAGGCGGACCGAGCCCGGCTTTTGGGGCTGGCAACGTCAATCCTGCTCGTCCGCGGCGGTGAACGCGTTGGCCTGACCGGCACGACCTTGCCGCCCCGGCGCGGCAATGCACAGATCATCCGGCTGGCGCAAGCCTGGTCTGAAGATGATCAAACGGATTACGCCCCGCCTGAACATCGCGCCATGATCCCGCATGCCCGTGCCGTGTTCATTTCGGATTTTCTTGGTCCAATGGACGAAGTTGAACTGGCCCTGACCAAAGCAGCAGACCGTGGTGTTCGCGGCGTCATCCTTCAGGTGCTGGACCCGGGCGAAGAGACATTTCCTTATCGTGGGCGTACGATTTTCGAAAGCGTCGGGGGGTCCGTCCGGCACGAAACGCTCAAGGCGGCAGAGCTGCGGGACCGCTATCTGCAACGCCTCGCCCACCGTAAGGATGCGCTGACGCAACTTTGCCGGGCGACTGGCTGGCAAATGGGTCTGCATCACACGGGCGATAGCGCGCAAGCGGCTCTGTTGTGGATATATCGTGCGCTGGACGGGGGAACGCGATGACGGTTCTGGCGGGCATCGGCTTTACCGCTCCATGGGTGCTGCTGGGTCTTCTAACCCTGCCGATCCTGTGGCTGATCCTGCGCGCGGTGCCGCCCGCGCCGATCCGTCGGATGTTCCCGGCGGTGACGTTGCTGTTGGGCCTGAAGGATGACGAAAGCGTTTCGGACCGCACGCCGTGGTGGCTGTTGCTGCTGCGGATGCTGGCAGCTGCGGCGGTGATCATAGGTCTGGCCGGTCCGGTTCTGAACCCGTCGCGGGATGAGATCGGGTCCGGGCCGCTGCTGATGGTGCTGGACGCCAGTTGGGCTGGCGCGACCCGATGGCCCGCCACGCTGGATCAGATCGATGCGCAACTGACCGAGGCTGGTCGCGCAGGGCGCACGGTGGCTATCCTGCGCCTGACCGAACCAGAAACACCCGTTTTTCAGGCGGCCGAGGCATGGCGAGGGCATTTGCCGGGATTGATGCCCAACCCATGGCAGCCGACCGAACCTCAGATCGCACAGACCATTGCGGCACTAAATTCAATTGATGGCGGGTTTGATACCCATTGGTTCAGTGACCGGCTGGATTACGCGGATCATGCGGCGCTGGTCTCCAGCTTGCAGGCTCGTGGCGATGTGGTGGTTTATCAGGCGGCGTCCCGGCCCATGGCGATCCTGCCAGCCGCTTATCAGGACGGGTTGATCCAATTGACAGTGCAGCGCGCAGGCCCCGGACCCGAGGAACGTGTGACTGTATTGGCACAAGGGCGCGACCCGGCCGGAACGGCGCGTGTGCTACATTCAGTGGAACTGACCCTGGAAGCCGGGAACGCTTCGGCGCAGGTCGATCTGGCGCTGCCATCCGAACTCCGCGCGCGGATCACGCGGTTCGAAATCCAGGGCCAAAGGTCTGCCGGGGCCGTGACCCTGACCGATGACAGCCTGCGTCGTCGCGAGGTCGCGCTGATTGCCGGGAGTTTGAACCGCGAAGGTCTGGAGCTGCTGTCACCCCTGCATTATCTGACACAGGTCCTGAGCCCCACGGCGGATTTCGTCGATGGTGGCCTACCCGAAGTTCTGCCCGCCAATCCGGATGTCATTGTTCTGTCAGATGTGGCCCAGATGTCGGAACCTGAAAAGGCGGACGTGATTGAATGGGTCGAACAGGGCGGTCTGTTGCTGCGCTTTGCCGGCCCGCGCATGGCGGCCAGCGATCTTGGGCGCGACACCGAAGACACCCTGCTACCTGCACGGCTGCGCAGCGGTGGGCGATCTGTCGGCGGCGCGATGAGCTGGGGTGAGGCCAAGACCTTGGCACCATTCCCCGAAACCTCGCCCTTCTATGGACTGGACATCCCTGATGACGTGGTCGTTTCCACTCAGGTCATGGCACAACCAGACCCTAACTTGGCGGATCGCGTAATTGCCTCACTGTCTGACGGCACGCCTTTGGTGACTCGTAAGGCGTTGGGGTTGGGGCAGGTGGTGTTGTTCCATGTGACCGCCGATGCAGAATGGTCGAGCCTGCCACTGTCGGGCCTGTTCGTTGAAATGCTGGATCGGCTGGCCGTGGCTTCGGCTGCAAAGTCCCGGCAAGAGGCTCAGTTACTGGGAACAACATGGGAGCCGGTACAAATCATGGACGGATTTGGCACCTTGTCAGATGCCGGAACCCTGGCAGGTGTCGGCGGGGTTGAACTGATATCGGGCCAGATCGGGCCGGAACTGCGTCCGGGTCTTTATGAAAGTGGCAAGCAGAAGCTGGCGTTGAACGTCGTTTCGGAAGAAACTCAGCTGCGCCCTGTTGTCTGGCCCGCGAATGTGCCGATCAAAGGGCAGGAGGTCAGTACGGAAACGCCACTGGGCGGTCTGTTGCTCAGCCTTGCACTGATTTTGCTGACAGTCGATGTTATTGCATCGCTTGCTTTGTCGGGCAGGTTGGGTCTGGCCCGGACGACGGCCGCTGCGCTGGCTGCCTTTCTGCTAGTACCCGAAGGTCACGCGCAAACGCCTGAGGACACCGAGTTTGCATTGGCTGCGACCCACGAACTGGTATTGGCGCATGTCCTGACTGGCGACGCTCAGGTGGATGATATTGCGCAAGCCGGGTTGCGGGGACTTGGTCAAACCCTGTTCTATCGCACATCGGTCGAACCGGCAGACCCCATTGGTGTTGATCTGGAACGGGATGAACTGGCTTTCTTTCCGCTGCTTTATTGGCCGATCTCAGCAAGCCAGTCGCAACCTTCGGCCGAGGCTTATGTCAAGCTAAACGCCTATCTGCGGTCCGGGGGGATGATCCTGTTTGACACGCGTGACGCGGATATTGCCGGTTTCGGTGCCTCCAGCCCAAATGGCCGCAAACTGCAACAACTGGCCGGACCGCTGAATATACCTGCATTAGAGCCGATTCCGCGCGATCATGTTCTGACACGCACGTTCTACCTGTTACAGGATTTTCCGGGCCGATATTCAGGCACCGAGGTTTGGGTTGAAGCCGCGCCGCTGGATGCAGAACAGATCGACGGGATGCCTTTCCGCAATCTGAACGACAATGTGACGCCGGTGGTCATCGGCGGCAATGACTGGGCCGGTGCCTGGGCGGTGGATCGCAACGGGCAGGCCCTGTTGCCCGTCGGGCGCGGTTATGCCGGGGAACGGCAACGCGAGTTGGCCAATCGTTTTGGTGTCAATCTGGTGATGCATGTGCTGACGGGGAACTACAAATCCGATCAGGTTCACGTGCCCGCCCTTCTGGACAGGTTGGGACAATGACAGGAACCGTCATCTTCGATCCGCTGATCCCGTGGGCGATGCTGCTTGTCGTGGGTATGATTGCCGTGGCCGGAGTCGTTCTGGCTTTGTGGCGTGGATTGTCGGGATGGGCCTTGCGTGGGTTGGCGGCGCTGGTGATCATCGCTGCGCTGTCTGGCCCGGTCTATCAGATTGAAGATCGTGCACCGCTGACAGATATCGTTCTGATGTTCGAGGATGAAAGCGCCAGCCAGACGCTTTCAGATCGGGCGGAACAAACAGCAATGGCCGCAGATGACCTAGCCGCAGAGATCGAGGCACGCGACAATACAGAACTGCGCCGTATCCGGGTTGGCGATGGTGAAGGTGATGAGGGCACGCAGATCATGGCAGCCCTGAACGAAGCTCTGGCGGAAGAGCCGCGCGCGCGTATCGCCGGTATCCTCGTGGTGTCAGATGGGATCGTGCATGATGTCGATCAGGCCCCGGATCTGCCCGCGCCGATGCACCTGCTGCAAACCGGGCGGGAAAGCGACTGGGATCGCAGGCTTATTGTCCGAAACGCCCCGGCTTTCGCCATCATTGGTGAATCGGTGACCTTGACCCTGCGCGTCGAAGACAGCGGAGCTGCCCCCGCAGGTGCAACATCTGCGCCGCTGGAAATATCGGTGGATGGGGGCGAGCCCGAGCAGTTCAGTATTCCAATCGGTCGCGATGTCGAACTGCCAGTCACATTGCCCCATGGCGGGCGCAACGTGATCCAGTTTTCCGTCCCTCAGGCCGAGGGCGAGTTGACCGATCGTAACAACACGGCCCTGATCCAGATGAACGGCGTAAGGGACCGCCTGCGCGTGCTGCTGGTCTCGGGCGAGCCGCATCCGGGTGGTCGCACGTGGCGCAACCTGTTGAAATCCGACAGTTCTGTTGATCTGGTGCATTTCACCATTCTGCGCCCGCCCGAGAAACAGGATGGTGTTCCGGTGGACGAGCTGTCGCTGATCGCCTTCCCGACTCGTGAGTTGTTTCTGGAAAAGATCAACGATTTCGACCTGATCATCTTTGACCGCTACAAGCGGCGCGGGATTCTGCCAGCAATCTATCTGGACAATGTCACAAGCTACATCAACGAAGGCGGCGCGGTCCTGATTGCTGCCGGGCCCGATTTTGCCGGCGCCGACAGCATCTTCCGCTCGCCTTTGGCACCAATTCTGCCTGCTCAGCCAACCGCACGGGTGATCGAGGAACGATATGTGCCAATGGTCAGTGATCTGGGGCATCGCCACCCGGTCACGACCAACCTTGGAGAGTCCGAGGATTGGGGGGCGTGGTTGCGTCAGATCGACGTGAAACACCGCTCGGGCGACGTGCTGATGACCGGGGTCGAGGATCGTCCGCTGCTTGTTTTGAACCGTGTCGGCGAAGGGCGCGTTGCGATGCTTGCGTCTGACCATGCCTGGCTTTGGAGTCGTGGCTTCGAAGGAGGGGGTCCGCAGCTGGAGCTGTTGCGCAGGCTGGCCCATTGGATGATGAAAGAACCGGAACTGGAAGAAGAGGCGTTGTGGGCCGAGGCCAACGGTCAGTCCATGCGCATCATTCGTCAGACGCTCGGGACAGAAGTCGGCCCGGTAACAGTCACCTTGCCGAATGGCGAGACGTTGGAGATTACCTTGAAAGAGGTTTCTCCGGGCAGGTTTGAAGCGCAGTATTACGGCCCCGAGATCGGCCTTTATCGTTTGCAGGAAGGCGACCACATGGCAGTGATCGGCCTTGGACCTGCTGCACCGAAGGAGTTCGAGCGCACCATCGCGACAGGTGATGTCCTTGAACCGGTGCTGGCCGGGTTGCGGGGCGGTGTGATCCAACTGGAAGATGGGCTGCCATCGATCCGCACCGTGCGCGCCGGACGCCCTGCCGCCGGTCGGGGCTGGATCGGTTTGACCCCACGCAACGCGTATGAGACGCGGGATGTCACGCAGGCCGGGTTGCTGCCGCCCTGGCTTGTCTTGCTGCTGGCTGGGGGCTTTCTGCTGGGCGGTTGGCTACGGGAAGGGCGGCGTTAACGCTGGCCCGTTGCTGTTCTTTAACGGGAACCGGGCGCGCTCTGGTCGATCCGGAACGAGGCTCGGTCGGATTGGCCCTGTGCGTCCACCACAACAACTGAGGTAAATCCGGGTCCGGGATTGGGAATTTCGAATTCTCGCTGCCGTTGCCCGGTCAAAACGGGCACGCCGTTGGTCAGAACGGAAAACGGCCCGACACCACCGCGTAGTTTCACTGTCAGAGGGCTCCCGAAAGTCTCTAACACAGCGTTTTCTGGTGGAAACAACAGATCAGGTGCGGTTTGGTCCGTTTCGAAAGCCGCCGCGCGGGGCCGGAAACGTTGCAACGGTTGCGGCAATTGCGCCGCGCCAACCAACAGTGTTGATGGCGGCGGTGGGCGCAAGGGCGTGAGTTCGGGTTTCAACAGGCCAAAAGCCTCGGTCAAAAGCGGCGCGGCAACGTCCCCTCCGAATGCGCCGGGAACAGGTGTGCCATCCGCACGCCCCAGCCAGACCCCGATGACATGCTGCCCGTCAAAGCCAATGGCCCAGGCATCGCGGTGCCCATAAGAGGTACCTGTCTTAAAGGCCAGCGTCCCTGAAGTGCTGCCCGTGGGTGCTGTGATCCCGGATAGGATATCCGCAATCTGCCATGCTGAGGTTTCGGACAAAACACGAGAGGTGAGCCGTGCATCAGCCAGGGTGTCATGGCGCAGGATCGGGCCTTGCCCACCAGCGGCCAGCGTCACGTAGATCTGTACAAGATCATGCAGGCTCAGACCGACACCACCCAAGGATATTGCCAATCCGGGTGTACCACTGCTCCGGCGCGGTTCTGATCCTGCTGTCCGCAGTGCTGCCATCACGCGCGCAGGGCTCAGCTCGTGCGTCAGGCGCACGACAGGGATATTCAGCGACAATTGCAGCGCGTCCCGAACCCTTACATCGCCCCGGAAAACACCATCGAAGTTACGCGGGGCGTAACGCCCGAACATCACCGGGCTGTCGCTGATCAGGGTTTCCGGATGGGCCAGCCCCTGATCGAATGCCAGCCCGTAAACCAGAGGTTTCAGCGTCGATCCGGGCGACCGCACGGCTTGCGTCATATCCACGAACCCTTGTCGCGCATCCCGATACCCGGCTGACCCGACCGAGGCCAAAACCTTGCCGTCGCGATGATCTGCCACGATCAGGGCCCCGGACACGCGCGGCCCTACGCGCGCCGCGGCCCGAGCGACCAAAGTTTCCAACCGGGCTTGCACCCCTGCATCCAGGGTCAGATCAAATACACCGGTTGCACGGGTTTGGCCTTTCACGCGGTCGGTCAGATGGGGTGCAAGGCGCGGAAACGGGATCATTCGATCAGGAATGGTTTCCGTCAGGGCAGCGTGCATTTCAGGCTTGGTCAATACGCCGTGGCGCTCCAACCTGCGCAAAATCCGGTCTCGGGCAATTTGGGCTGCCTCGGGTCTGCGATCCGGGCGTCGTGCCTCCGGGGATTGCGGCAAAGCGACCAGCAGGGCCGCCTGTGCGGCGGTCAAACGGGTTGCTTCTTTGCCGAACCAGGCGCGGGCACCGGCACGGATACCTTCCAGATTGCCGCCATAGGGGGCATGGGTCAGGTAGAGGTTCAGGATCTGTGTCTTGCTCAGCTGTCGCTCCAGCGCCAATGCGACCCTAATCTGGCGAAACTTGCCACTCCAGCGTCCGGTCGATCCATCTTCGATCAGCCGCGCGACCTGCATGGTCAGGGTTGACCCGCCTGAAACAGCGCGCCCGCTCCAAAGGCTTTGCCCGGCTGCGCGCAGCAACGCGACAGGGTCCACGCCCGCGTGGGTCCAGAAACGTTTATCTTCGTACCGGATCAGCATAGCGGTGAAATTGGGATCGACCGCGCCGGGCTGCAGCCTCCAGATGCCATCTGCAACCGGAAACACACGCAGGAGGTCACCGTTACGATCCCGCATCTCGACCGAAGTTTCAGTCAGAATGGGCGGCAGCACTGTGGCGTCGACCCAGCGGTCAACACCATCCCGCGCCAACGCCGCCAGATAGAGAGCACCGGCCAACGCAAATAACAGGCGCGGCACCCTAGGCATGAGAGCCGCCCAAACAGGATATGAACGATGTCCGGTCATCGCACCTCGACCCGTCCCGTCGCCGTTCGCGCACGGTTCTGGGGGCGGTACATATCTTCGACCGAGGCCGCCGGATGGTGGAACACGCCCGGTGTGACGGCACGGGCGACATAAGCCAGCGTCACGGTCTGGCGTCCAGACAGGTCAACCGCAGCCAGGAACCTGTCCGAGCGGAACTCGGTATGCGTGGCATCAGACAGATTCAACCAGTCCAGCGACCGTACATCGCCCGATCGCAGCAGGTTCGGGTTGTCAATCTCGATCCCGGCGGCAAGAGGATCGTCCACCATCAGACGCGCCCCACCGTTTTCAAACGGCGTGACCGTCAGAACCGTGACGAACCGATCCCCTACGGCAAAGCGGCTTGCGTCAATCAGATCACCGTCCATCGAATAATACTGCCGTTCGATAGCATAGCCGGTGCCACCGGCCTCAGGCGGATCTTCGGGGATTCCGGTCACCGTCAGGGTGATATCGGTGGGCTGACCGTCGGTCGCAGTGATGTTGACCTCTTCCGCCTGCCCGGATTGCAGAACCTGAACAAAGGGGCCGGAAACTGACACGCCGTTGACCGTCAAGCCGGACCCTGAAGGGTCTGACACCAGCGCGTGCGCTGCTAACAGGGACCACGCGGCCTCTTGTGTGGACAGGGGCGTTCGGCCCGTGCTTACCCGTTGGATCAATGCGTTGCGGTCAATCGCCTCGCTGCCTGCATCTACGGCCAGGGTCAGCAGGCCCGCCGCATCCCGCAGGCGGGTGCCGTAATCCGCGCGCCAGTGGTTTTCTCGATCGTTCGGCACCTGTTGCAGCATCCGTGCCGCACGAGTGAACATCGCGTCTGCGCGGGTCTGGTCCCCGTACGACGCCAGCGCAGCGCCCAGCTGTGCGGCGGCCAACGGCGTGTCAAAAGCATCCCCTTTGACATCCGCATAATAGCGCAGATCGCCCATCGCCGCCGCGCCTTCCCGCGCCAGAACCATCAGGGCATAGGCAATATCCTGACCACCTTCGTCGAAGTCCGGCGCATAATTGACCCGATTGCGCAGGTTATCCATGGCCTGCGCAAACGCCCGATCCGGCACCGGGTTCCCCTGCGCACGGGCGCGCGACAGGAAATCGGTCACATAGGCGTCCAGCCAGAAATCACCGCTGCCTGCGCGCCACAGGCCAAAGGCACCGTTTGCAGCCTGACGAGTCAGAATGCTTTGGATCGAATCCGTGATGCGCTGATCCACCTCCGGGCCATTCCCCAGCCCCGAGGCCTGCGCGACGGATGACAGGTAAAGCAGCGGCAGTGCCTTGCTGGTGATCTGTTCGGTGCAGCCATAGGGGTAATGGTTCAGCTGATCCAGCAGACCGGGCGTGTCAAATGTGGCCAACGCTCCGGCTGACAGAATGGCCTTGGCCGAGCCAGGTTGAAACCCATCAAAAACATCCTGCGAAAACAGAAAGCTGTCACCCGCACCCAGCGCAAAGCGCCGCGTCCGGGCAATTACGGGATCGTTGGCCCGCACCGGCATCCGTAGGGTTTGCGACAGATCGCGCCCGTCTGGTGTGGTGATGGAAACGCTGATCTCTGGATCGCCAATGACATGGGCTGTTACAGGGATGTCGAACACCGCTTTGCCACCATCCTCCAGCTGAAAGCGTGCCGGTACCGGGCCCAGTTCCAGCCCACCGGTGGTGGTCAGGCCAAGCGCCATGTCTCCGGATGCGCCATCCGCATGGACAATCTCAAGCCGTATCCGACTTTGATCGCCGGGGGCCAGAAACCGCGGCAGGCTGGCCGTAACCACCACCGGGTCGCGGACGATCATGTCAGCCTCGGCCTGACCGACGGCTTTTTGTGACCACGCGATGGCCATCAGGCGGACTGTACCATTGAAGGCGGGCAGGGGGATGTCGACCTCAACCTTTCCATCCGCACCGACCTGAACCGGGCCGCTGAACACCGCCATCAGATCTTGCGTCGGTGGCGGGGATTGGCGGCGCATCCCGTTGTCATTGTCGCCGCCAGAGCGAACCGTACCCATCGCTCCGTTCATGCCGTCGATCAGCCGCCCGTAAACATCACGCAGGTCCACACCCAGCCGACGTTGCCCGAAATAGTACTCTTGCGGGTTTGGGCTTTCGAACCCCGTCAGGTTGAGGATGCCCACATCCACAGCGGCAAGGGTCAGCCACACTGGATCATCGCTTATAAAATTTTCGACCCTAACAAGGGTCTTCTGTGTTTGACGGGGTGAGGTAACCTCAGGCACCTCAATGGCAACTGACAGCGTGCGATCCGCGGGATCAATGGCGGCATAGGCGACGCCCATGGCGCGTGCCGGGTTCTGACCACCCGAAACATTCATCGGTCGGATCACTGTGGCCGTGACATAGGCACCTGCCCCCCAATCTTCTGTCACCTCTATCGGGATAACTGTCTCGCCTTCCGTTACGGCAACCATCTGGCGATGGATCAGACGGTTCGACATCACCTCGACCTGAGCGATACCTGCCATGCGCGGAACGATGCGCAGCTGTGCGG
This sequence comes from Ruegeria sp. BHSB056, assembly GCF_059613305.1. Taxonomy (NCBI): domain Bacteria; kingdom Pseudomonadati; phylum Pseudomonadota; class Alphaproteobacteria; order Rhodobacterales; family Roseobacteraceae; genus Ruegeria; species Ruegeria sp. BHSB056. The sequence continues at coordinate 44,145 of NZ_JBXWSG010000013.1, forward strand.
TCTCCCCGGCGCGATAGCTGTCGCGATCCAGAGACATCTCAAGCCGGTCAGGCGTGGTCGAAGCATCTGCGGCCTGATACCAGCCTGCGTGGAAATCGACAGCGGTTTCCGTAAAGGTGCCATCAATACGTTGGACCACCAGTTCATAACGGCCCCAGTCCACGGGCTGGGACAACGTCAAAGGATCAGTGGCGACGTCTATCTCTCCGGTGGCAACGCGAGTGCGTCTGGTTGTCGGTTCCCAATTCCAGTTTCCGTAAAGCTGATACCATTGATACCGCGTTTCGATCTTGTTCAGCGTCCAGCGCAGGCGCATCGGGCTGGGGCTCAGGTCGGGTGCAAGGCCAATGATCTGAAACGCGGCCTCGGTACCTTCGGGGAGTACGTCCTCGAACAGGGGTTTGACACCGATGACAGGTTGCGGCGGCAGGACAGGAACGCTCAGGTGACGTTCAACAGGGCGGCCTGAGCCGTCAGCCAGTCGCGCAATAACCTCGGCTTCAATTGGCTTCCCCTCCGTCTCTAACACAGGGATTTCAACGGCAATAGATGCTTTGCCGTTTGCATCTGTACGCGTGTCACCAAAATAGGTGCTTTTGATCGATGTCTCGGCGTCATAGCGGCCAAAGCGATATCCGTCGTAGCCCGGCACTGTGTCCGCCGGGCGTGCGATAACCTGACCGTCGATGCTCAGGTCGGACCCCGGCGCACCAAACAGATAGCGCGCGTCGATCGAAAGCGGTGGGCTGTCGCCGGGACGCATGGGCGCGTCCGGCAGGGTCAGCTCAAAATCTATACGTTCCGGCAGGAAATCTTCTACCAGCACTGTCTGACTCGCCAACGCATCGCCTTTGGGATCAGACCTGATCTCGATCCGCCAAGCGCCGCGTGGTGCATCCGCCGCAACAGGCAGGGCAAAGATATGCCCCCCGGCGACGCCGCCATCCGAGACGGTTCGGCGGTATTCCACGCCGTCAGGGCGATACAGGATCGCAATCAGGGGCAGGCCCTCGATAGCCTGCGCCTCACCATCGCGCGAAAGGGCGGTGAGGTGTATCACCTCTCCGGCTCGATAAGCGCCGCGATCCGTGGCTAGAAAAACATCAACCGGCCCCGCCGGTGCACGCCCTTCAACACCACGATCTGACAGGTCAAAGGCAGGATCGGTCAGGGATAGAAAGCTGAAGTCGCTGTCCCCGGTCGATGCCATCACCAGCGCGGGAGCACTGGCCCCCTTGCCCCGTGTCAGGCCGGGATCGAACCGGACATAACCTGATTCATCCGTTCGCGCTTGGGCGATGACCGCATTTGCGCTTGTGACCAGTGAAACCTCGACACCTTCACGGGGTGCCGCGTCGCTCAACCCGCGCACCGTGACGTGCAACCCGTCGGTGCCAAGCATGCTGCTGATCCCAAGATCGGACAGAACAAACCATTGCGTTGCGCCCGGGTCGTCATAGGGATCAGCCCCCGGAACACGGGCGGTCAGCGCATAGATGCCGGCGGGCTGATCCGCGATCGCCTCGGCCATGGGCAGGCGCGCCGTCATGGTCTGGTTCAGTTCGTTGGCCACTTCGGCGGTACCGGTCCAGATATCCTCGGCAATTTCATCGGAAAATTCTGCTTCCTGCCATTCACTGAGCGGGCGACCGAAGAAATCCTGCTGAACCGCGCGCAACAGGTTCCGGTCGCTGACCCTCCGCAGGATCAGGTTCAGCTCGGTGACGTTGACCGTTTCAACGGGCAAAGCAGCATCAGCGGATTTCGGCAGCACGTAGCTGCGCCCGGGAAACCGGACCGAAGGCGCCCGGTCTCTCACATAATGGGTAAGCTCAACATTGCGGTTCAGCGCTTCGCCCGAGGCGGAGGGCAGGCCTTCGCGTAGCGTCAGGCGATAGCGCTGACCATGGGCGACACCGTCAACGCAAAGCTGCCTACCCTCAGCCTGTACCACCAACCCGTCATCGTTGCGCTGGACAAACGGGTCATAGTCGACCCCCGCCTTGACCAGCGGTTCTGAAAACTCGACGCAGATCCGCGGTGCAACGGCGTCGCTTTCGACAGAACTGTCGACCACGCGAAACCCGTATTTCCCGATGGCATCATTCAGCGCGGCCAGTACATCCTCGCGCGGTTGGATTTGCTCTGCCAGCCGCAGCACAGGGATCATATCGCGCCCGCGCTCGACCTCTTCCAGGGCGCGGGCCAATGTCATCAGGGCGGCAATCTGCGTGCCGGGAGTATCGGCGCGCAAATAGCCATTGGTTGCGGCATTCAGCGCACGGTTGCGCAGATCGCGCCTTTCACTCCAGTCCGAAGAGTTTGTCTGCAACAACAGGCGCGCATATTCCACCCATAGATCGGGCGCGTCACTGAGCGATACGGCCACACCAGTCCAATTCATCGCCTGCCGCGGGCTGCTCGCGCTGCGCGCCGCGCCCAGAACAGCCTGCAGGTCGTTACCCTGTGCCATATGCAAAAAGCCCAGATCGCGTGCCTGATCTGCGGCCTGCTTCAGGTCGGCAGTACCAAGTACATTCAACGCACTTGCGCGCGTTTTTGCCAATGTTTGGATCTGATCTGGGGTAAGCACCTTCTGCGCAGACACAGCCCCCTGATAGGCCTCTTGCCGGTTTACACCGCTTTTTGGAAAACAGGCATTGGATCGGGTGTTGTAGGTGAACGCGGTGCAAAGCGTATTGGCGGAACAGGCCTGAATGCAGGACTTCAGATCGGTATCGAAAAGGGCGTCCAGATCCGAGCCATAAAAATCTGCGTCCCGCGTCGTGATGTAACGGAATTCAGGCACTGCATCTTGCGCCTGGGTGGCGCTGGGCAGGACCAAAAGCGAAATGACGTAAGCTATTGAAATAAAAACAAAGCGGCGCATGGTGCCCTCCTCTTTGGACACAGCGTTGCATGGCGTGCGCCTGTTGTGCAACGGCTTAAACAGTTTTTCATCCTCTGTCGGGATGCTGGGTGCAGAACGTTCTGGAATCAATCAAATGAGTCTTGCATATAAATTGGCACAGGAACGGCGCGCGCGCTTGGCAGCTGAACGAATGCTGGCCCTGAAGCAGGCCGAGCTTTCGGCAGCCAATCGCAAACTGGGTCAACATGCCATGGCATTGACCAAACGAATTGGCGAAACGCAGGCTGAGGTTGAAACCGTTCGGGATGAAAACGAAAAGGTCAAATCCGACCTCTGCGTGGCCAACGCCAAGATCGAGGTTGCCGAACGCCGCTTGTGGCACTCGATTCAGACAATACAGGACGGATTTGCCTTTTTTGACGGTGACAACCGGCTGATCGGTGCAAACACCGCGTATCTGAGCGTTTTTGAAGGTCTGGACGAAGTCGTGCCGGGGATATCATACCCCCGTATTCTGAATTTGCTGACGTCAGAAGGTATTGTCGATATCGGGGATGAATCCGCGGAAGACTGGCAGGCCAGAATGCTGGCCCGCTGGAGCCGCGCCAACCCGCCACCAATCGTTATGCAGCTTTGGAACGGTCACTATATCCGTCTGATCGACCAGCGTGGCAGCGGTGGTGATATGGTGAGCCTTGCTCTCAACATCACAACGTCGGTCCGGCATGAAATCGAGCTTAAGGCGGCGCGCGAGAGGGCCGAAGCAGCAAACCGGGCCAAGTCGGCCTTTCTGGCCAACATGAGCCATGAAATCCGTACACCGATGAACGGCATCGTTGGCATGTCCGAGTTACTGGACGAGACACCGTTGGACGAAGAGCAGCGGCTATACGTCAATACGATTCGCAATTCGGGTGAGGCGCTGCTGGTCATCATCAACGACGTTCTGGATTATTCCAAGATTGAGGCGGACAAGCTGGCTCTGCACCCCGAACAGTTTGATCTTGAACGCTGCATTCTTGAGGTTGTGATGCTGCTACAGCCCAGCGTGCGCGATAAGGGGCTGACATTGCTGGTTGATTACGACTTGTTCTTGCCAACCCTTTTTGTGGGCGATCCTGGTCGGATACGGCAGGTTCTGACCAATCTGGTCGGCAACGCCGTCAAGTTCACTTCTCAAGGGTATGTGCTGGTCCGGGTGACCGGGGTGCCCAACCCGGATGCGCAGATCTGCGACATCCATATTGCCATTGAAGATACTGGAATTGGCATCGACGCCAAGAAAATCGACCACATATTTGGCGAGTTCAATCAGGTCGAAGACGAGCGTAACCGCCAGTTTGAAGGCACCGGGCTTGGTCTTGCCATCACCAAGCGGCTGATCACCTTGATGGGCGGTACGGTCTGGGTCGAAAGTGAGCCGGATCAGGGATCCTGTTTCGGTTTTCGCGTGACACTGCCCACGGCAGAAGGCCCGCAACCCGAGCTTCCGAACCTGGCGGATTGTTTGAAACATGTCCTACTGGTCGAAGATCTTGCCGTGAACCGGGCCATTCTTGCCAAACAGCTTGGGCGACTGGGGGCTGAGGTGACGGTTTGCACGTCGGGGACCGAGGCGCTGTCACAGATGAATGATCAGATTGATTTGGTTCTTTGTGACCACGATCTGCCGGATATGGATGGCCTGGATCTTGCGGTCGCGCTCAGGGATCGCGGGTGGGGTGACATTCCGGTGGTCGTGATGTCTGCAAGCCCCGGTTTGATTCACGCGCATCCTGCCCGTGACCTGATCGACGGTGTCTTGCAGAAACCCATCCCTCGGTCCGAGTTGTATGGCAGGTTGATGGCCCTCGACGGCTCATCGTTGGAAAGGGGCCCTTTGGATGTGGGTAAAACAGTCTCTAAAAAGCGAGATTCTGAATCTGCGCACCCCCGACGCATGAGGATTCTTGCCGCAGAAGACAACCGCACCAACCAATTGATCCTGAAGAAGATGGTCAAGGATCTGAATATCGATCTTCGCTTTGCCTCGAATGGGATTGAAGCGGTTGAGATCTATCAGGCGTTCGAGCCAGATCTGATCTTCATGGATATTTCAATGCCGAAGATGGACGGCAAACAGGCAACAGCGGAAATTCGCGGGCTTGAGGTTGCAACCGGTCGTCACGTTCCCATCGTTGCCCTGACGGCTCATGCCATGGCGGGGGATGATCAGGGTATTCTGTCAGCCGGCTTGGACCACTACCTGACCAAACCGCTACACAAGAACCGAATTCACCAGATGATCCTGCAACACCAACCCGATTGCGTCTGCTCGGTCGCAGACACCATGCCCGGTGTCAAAATCCGGCGTGAGCGGGGCGAAAACCCGAATCCGACCTCATCGGGCTGACACTTCAGGCGTTTGCCATCGGGATGCAAGTTCAAGTGATCTGGGTTTCAGGCCGCATAAGGTCTGACGAAAACGGGCTTATCCGCTTCCGACAGATCAGGGCGGTATTCATAGCCGCCACTGTCGAAATCCAGCAGCCCCTTAGGGTCGGTCAGGCGGTGTTGGATGATATACCGCGCCATGGCACCGCGCGCCTTTTTGGCAAAAAAGCTCACAATCTTTGGGGTGCCGCCCTTATCTTCCATGAAGACCGGTGTGATGACGCGCAGGTTCAGCGCGTTCAAATCCACCGCACCAAAATACTCCTGACTGGCACAATTCACCAGAATGTTGCTGTTAATCTCGGCACCTTGTGCATTCAGTGCCTTACTCAGCTGATCGCGCCAGTATTCATAAAGGTTCTTCCCTCTTCGGGTTTTCAGTTTGCTGGCCATCTCAAGCCGGTAGGGCTGTATCGCATCGAGTGGTCGCAACACACCATAAAGGCCGGAAAGGATGCGCAAGTGGTCTTGCGCCCATGACAGCTCGTCTTCGTCCAGCGATGCAGCTTCAAGTCCTTGATATGTGTCGCCAGCAAAAGCAAGCGCAGCCGGGCGTGTGGCCTTGGCGTCGGGTGCATCCGAAAAAGCGCGATACCGGTCGCGGTTCAGGCGTGCCAGATCGTCGCTCAGGTCCATCAGCTTTTTCAGATCACCCAGTGTCAGGTTGCGGGCGGTTTTGGACAGCCGGATCGCATCATCCTGAAAGTCGGGCTGCGTTACCCCTACACTCCGCTCGGCCCAGTCCAGCCGTTTGGCTGGGGAAATCACGATCAGCATATCCGCCCTCTTTCTTGCCTGCTTTTGGGGTATCTAGCCCGCCTCACGCAGCACGTCCAGAAAAGCAGCGCCAAACCTTTCGTGACGCCGATCACCTAGCACCTGCGCAACCCCACGGGGGTCGTCGGGGCGCAGTTGCGCGACCTTTGCCAATTGCGAGGCCGAGCAGGTCAGGGGCTTGTCGATCCCGTCCGGTCCGCGCGACAGCAAGGACTGAACTTCCATCAAGCGGTCGTAAATCTCACCCTGATTGCGGCCAGCCAGCTTTCGCCGCGCCGGATGAACGCTTTTTACCGCCCCTGCGATCACTTCAAGGAACGTGTCGCCATAGCGTTCCAGCTTTTTGGCCCCAACACCGCCGATCCGGGCCATATCGTCCAGCGTTACAGGGCGCTTTTCCGCCATCTCGATAAGCGTGCGGTCCGGAAAGATGACATAGGCTGGAACACGTGCAGCTTCGGACAGGGCACGGCGTTTGGCCTTGAGCGCCGACAGCAGCGGGGCGTCTTCTTCGGATACCAAAGCCTTGACCGCAGGCCGACGTACCGCATTGCGCAGCGTATCCTTGCGCAGGTTTATTTGTGCCTCGCCTTTCAAAATTGGTTTGGCCGCCTCGGTCATGCGCAATGCGCCGTGACGTTCGGGGTCGGGGCGCACCAGATCGTGGCCCATCATCTGGCGGAAAACGGCCTGCCATTGCGGGCGCGTCCAATCTTTGCCGATGCCAAATGTGGACAAATCCTCATGGCGGCGGGCGCGGATTTTGTCGGTCTCGTTTCCCAGAAGGATGTCGATCAAATGGCCTGTCCCGAACCACTCCTCGGTCCTAATGATCGCGGACAGGGCCATGCGTACCGGAGTTGTGCCGTCGAAAACTTCGGGCGGGCTGTCGCACAGATCGCATTTGCCGCAGGGTCCTGTGGCCTCTCCAAAGTAACCCAACAATGTCTGGCGGCGGCATTCCAATGCCTCGGCCAGACCCAGCAAGGCGTTCAGGCGCGCATGATCGGCCATGCGCCGCTCGGGCGGCGCCAAACCCTCGTCAATCTGTGATCGCCGCAGGCGAATGTCATCGGGGCCAAACAGGGTCAGCGTTTCGGCCGGGCCGCCATCGCGTCCGGCGCGTCCGATTTCCTGATAATAGGCTTCGATTGATTTCGGCAGGTCCGCATGGGCGACCCAACGGATATCGGGTTTGTCGATGCCCATGCCAAAAGCCACGGTTGCGACCACGATCAACCCGTCCTCGCGCGCGAAACGGGTTTCGACAATGCGGCGATCTTCGGGGTCCATCCCGCCGTGATAGTGGCAAGCCGAGTGCCCCTCGGCGCGCAGGGCCTGAGCAATCACCTCGGTTTTATTTCTGGTGCCGCAGTAAACGATACCGGACTGGCCTTTGCGCGCATCTGCGAAATCAAGGATCTGCTTGCGCGGTCCGTCCTTTGCGGCGAAAGCCAGATGAATGTTAGGCCGGTCAAATCCGCGCAGAAATTTGCGTGGCTCAATGCCATCGAACAGTTTTTCGACAATCTCATCCTGCGTTTCGGCGTCCGCCGTGGCGGTAAACGCGGCCAGCGGAACCTTCAGGGCGCGCCGCAACTCTCCGATCCGCAGGTAATCAGGGCGAAAGTCATGCCCCCATTGACTGACACAATGGGCTTCGTCCACGGCGATCAGGCTGACGTTGATCCGACGGAGCATCCCAAGCGCAGACCCGGCAGCCAGACGTTCGGGTGCCATGTAAAGCAGCTTTAGCCGCCCGTCCTCCAGAGCGTCCCAGACGGCCTCGGTTTCCTCGGGCGTGTTGCCGGATGTCAGCGCCCCGGCCTCGACCCCGGCCTCTTGCAGCCCCCGCACCTGATCACGCATCAGGGCAATGAGCGGAGATATAACGACCGTCACGCCATCGCGGAGCAGTGCAGGGAGTTGAAAGCAAAGAGACTTCCCGCCACCTGTGGGCATGATCGCCAGCACGTTTTCACCTGCCGTCACGGCGTCGACAATCTCTTCCTGCCCGGGGCGGAAGGCGTCGAATCCAAAGACATCTCGCAGCAAGGGTGCGGCGTCGAACATATGCGGGGGTGCCCTGTTTTAAGGTTTATCTGCTCTTAAGACAGGACAATCACATACTAAGATTCAGTGAACAAGTGGTCAGTAGAAATAGGGCGCGTTGTTGATAAGGATGATCCGCAAAGCATAGACGCCGATCAGCACCACCAGCGGGGTCAAGTCCAACCCACCCATATTGGGTAGAACGCGGCGGATCGGCCCGTAAATAGGCTCTAATATCCGATTTAATCCGTACCAGATTTGTGCAACCAGTTGTTGGTGCAGGTTGAGCACCTGAAAGTTGATCAGCCAGCTCATGATCACATGGGCCAGAATGATGAACCAGACAATGTCCAGGATCAGCAGCAGGATTTGGATCAGCGACAGCATGGGCACTCCGTTTTCTAGTTGGTCGAGACCTAAGCACCCTTTTAGCAAAGAGCAAGTAGGCTGAACTCTGCGCTTGCGAATTGCGCCAAAGCCCCGTCTTATGACCGCAACAAGAAAACAGGGGCAGAAATGGCAGAAATATCCAAGCGCAGGCGTATCTGGGGTTGGTGGTTCTTCGATTGGGCCAGTCAGCCCTATCACACCCTTTTGGTCACGTTCGTGTTCGGCCCTTATTTCGCGGGCGTCGCTGCGGAGTACTATCTGGCATCCGGCCTGGACGCAGGGTCTGCAGACGCACAGGCACAGGTGGTCTGGGCCAACTGCATGACCATAGTCGGTTTGATTATTGCCTTCGGTGCACCGCTGATGGGGGCGATGGCTGATGTGTCGGGTCGGCGCATCCCCTGGATATTCGCCTTTTCAGTGATGTACGCCGTAGGTTCCGGCGCGCTTTGGTACACGATGCCCGATGGCTCGAACATGTGGTTGATGCTGTCTGCCTTCGGTCTGGGTTTCATCGGTGCGGAATATGCCCTGATTTTCATCAATTCCCAACTGCCCGATCTGGGCGATGACAGCGAAGTGGGCGAAATCTCCGGCTCGGGCTTTGCTTTTGGCTATTTCGGCGGCCTGATCTCGCTGGCGATCATGCTTGCGCTGTTTGTGGAGCAGGCCAACGGTAAAACGCTGATCGGAATGGACCCCTTGTTTGGGCTGGATGCGTCGCAACAGCAGGGCACGCGCTTTGTTGGGCCGTTTACTGCCGGGTGGTTCATCTTGTTCATGGTGCCCTACTTCCTTTGGGTCCATGACGACGAAACGACAAACAAAAAGGGCAGCGTTGCCGAGGCGCTGCGACTGTTGGCAAAATCAGTGTCTAACCTGCGCCATCGCACCAGTCTGGCCAGTTACCTGGGCTCATCCATGTTCTATCGGGATGCGCTGAACGGGCTTTATAGTTTTGGCGGGGTCTATGCCCGGCTGGTGTTGGAATGGGACCTGATCAAGATCGGTGTTTTCGGCATTGTTAGTGTTCTGGCCGCAGCGGCATTTTCCTGGGTGGGCGGCAAGCTGGACAAGAAATATGGCCCCAAGCCCGTGATCATCGTTGCGATCTGGGTGTTGATCCTTGTCTGCATCACCATCGTTTCAATGGACCGGTCCCAGATATTCGGTATCGCCATGTCCGAAGGGTCAGGCTTGCCGGATATGATTTTCTTTGGTTGCGGTATCCTGATCGGAGGCATGGGCGGTATTCTGCAATCCTGTAGCCGGTCGATGATGGTCCGGCATACGGACCCGGCAACCCCCGTCGAAAGCTTTGGCCTTTACGGTCTGTCGGGTCGCGCCACCGCCTTTGCTGCGCCACTTCTGATCGGGATCGCCACCTCGGTGACAGGAAGTGCTCGTCTGGGGGTGTCACCCATCGTTCTGTTGTTTATTCTGGGGCTATTCCTGATGCGCTGGGTGAGACCGGAAGGGGATCAGAGCAGATGATTTTAAAACGTTTTTTGTTGATTTTGTCGGCGCTTGCTATTGCAGGCACTGCGACGGCAGAACCGCTGGCTAAGCAGTTGTTCGGGGCGCAGAAACAAAGTTCACGGCAAAAACCGGCCGCATTCGGCAGTTATTCGCGCGGATGTGCTGCGGGGGCAGTTCAACTGCCTGAAACGGGGCCTACATGGCAGGCTATGCGCCTGTCGCGCAATCGCAACTGGGGGCATCCGCAGGCGATTGACTACGTGCAGGACCTCAGCAGGTTTGCAGCCAGTCAACCGGGATGGAATGGTCTGTATATCGGGGATATCAGCCAACCACGCGGCGGGCCGATGACCTCGGGCCATCGCAGCCATCAGTTGGGGCTGGACATCGATATCTGGATGTTGCCGGGCGAAAACATGCGCCTGAGCCGCAAGTCGCGCGAAAACATCTCGTCTATCTCGCTTCGTCGTTCCAATGGCGCTTACGTCAACGGAAACTGGACCAAGCAGCATCATGCGCTGTTGCGCGAAGCGGCAAAAGACAAACGCGTCGCCCGGATTTTCGTGTTTCCTGGGGCCAAGGTTCAGATGTGCGATGACGAAAAAGGCAATCGAGCCTATCTGCGGAAAATCAGGCCCTGGTGGGGGCATCACTATCATTTCCACGTGCGCCTGAACTGCCCCAGAGGGTCAAAGGGTTGCGTGAATCAAGACCCACCCCCCAAAGGCGATGGCTGCGCCGAGGCCCGGCAATGGGTGCAAAACATTTTGAACCCGCCGCCACCCGATCCGAATGCACCGCCGCCGAAGAAACGCCGGGAATACGTTCTGGCCGACTTACCGCAACAATGCTCCGCCGTTTTGCAATCCAACTGAGTGCTGCGCTGATCCTTGCCCCGGTGGCTGCTGCGCTGGATGTGAAATCCGCTGCCCACTTGAACAGTTTCGCGTGGCACTATCCAGCAAGTTGGTTTGGCGGGTTTTCTGCGCTTCACGTCTCGGATGACGGACGCCAGATGATTGCGCTTAGCGACCGGGCGCGGATCGTGACTGCGCGGATTGAGCGGCGCGAAGGCCGGATCGCGGATATTCACGTACTTGGTCAATGGCCGGTTCTGTCCAGCAATGGGCATGTCATGAAAGGCGGCGTCGGCGATTCCGAAGGCATCGCGGTGACGCCGGGTGGCAGCATTTTCATCTCGTTCGAAGGGGTGCATCGTGTCGCGTTTTACGCCGCCCCAGGCTCCAGCGCGCGCGTGTTACCACGCCCGAATGCGTTTCGGGACCTCGCCGACAATGGTTCGTTTGAAGCTCTGGCCATTGATGGGCGCGGCTGGCTTTACACTTTGCCGGAAAAGAACCGAACCGCAAAAGGGGACATTCCGGTTTACCGTTGGAATGGCGACACATGGTCGACCCCGTTTGTTCTGCCACAGCGCGGCGGTTTTAAACCCGTTGCCGCGGATTTCGGTCCCGATGGGCGGTTTTACGTTTTGGAACGCAAGGTATCCTTGGTCGGTTTCCGATCACGACTGCGGCGATGGGACGTGGTGAACGAGAAACCAGGCGCCGAGGAAACCCTGTTCGAAACCGGAACGGGCGCGCATGACAACCTCGAGGGATTGTCGGTCTGGCGCGACGGGCAGGGCCGGTTGCGCGCCACAATGATTTCGGATGACAACTTTCTGGCGTTGCAGCGGACCGAACTTGTGGAATACCTGCTGCCCGATTGACAGGGCGCAGGCAAAGGTCTAAAGGCACGGCTTGCCTTGGGACGGTCCCTTGGCCAAGTCGCCGCTACCTTGTCAAAACGGGCATCAAAACATGCAACGTAACTTCATTCCCGGCATTATTGCCATGGCCACCATTGTTGTGGCGTCGAACATTCTGGTCCAGTTCCTGATCCTTGACGGGCTGCTGACATGGGGTGCTTTCACCTATCCGCTGGCCTTTCTGGTTACAGACATCATGAACCGCGTCTATGGCGTGGGTCCGGCCCGTAAGGTCGTGTTTGCTGGATTTGTCACCGGTGTTATCTGTTCGCTGATCGGCAGCCAGATCATGTTGCAGGGTGACGGGTTCACCTATGCTGCCGTACCGCTGCGCATCGCCGTTGCTTCGGGAACGGCTTTCCTGATCGCGCAACTGACGGATGTCACCGTGTTCAATTCCCTGCGCGGAGGTCGCTGGTGGCGTGCACCGCTGGTGTCGACGCTGGTGGGGTCTGCACTGGATACCACGATCTTCTTCACCCTCGCCTTTTCGGCCTCGGTCGCCTTCTTCGGTGCCAATGCTGACGCCGCAATCAACTGGGCGTGGGAGCCGGTACCCTTCATGCTGTCCGGCCCGGTGGCTCCGCTTTGGGTGACGCTGGCTTTTGCGGACTGGTTGGTGAAGCTTTCGCTGGCGCTGATCGCCCTATTTCCGTTCAAGGTGATCGTTGCGCGGCTGACTGCGCAGCCTGTGTAAAAAAACGCTTTGAGAATGGCACAACTTGTGGCACGCTTCTTTTCAACCGCAACAGATAGAAAAGGAGGTGATCCAGTGTCGAGAAAGAGATTGGAGAGAGGTGTCGGAACAACCGGGGGGATCGCCCGTTAGGGCAGCCCTTGGCGGAGCGCTCGCTCCGGCTGGTCGATTGATCTAACCGACCCGACCTCCTGAACTTTCGAAGGGCCGTCCCGCTGGGGCGGCCCTTTTTGTTGCCGTCACCCACTGGGGGTGGTCAAAACTTACCATGCGCGGAGGCTGGCTGCGTTCGACGCAGCATAAAGCTTGGTCGCGGCAACGGCGTGAATACGTGTCGTCAAAGCTTCGGTGTCTGGCCGCGTGCACTTGATGTCTGGCAAAGCTGCCGCGCGGCCTGACCCGGATATCCTTCTTCCTCGCTTTCATCGAACACGACATAGGCGGCATAAGCGAATCTGGGTGCCGTTTCGATCAACTTGAGCCAGCCTTTGCGAAGTTCCGGTTCGACAACACGCCGTGGGAAATATCCGGCCGAGGGAACCGACCGAAGATATTGCAGGCCGAGGGTGCCAATGCCCAGCTGAAGGCGCGGCGCATCAAGTTCCGGAAAGTTCAGCATATGATCGGCGCGAAACTCCGGGCCCCAGTCTATCAGGACATAAGCGTTGCCCAGATCAGCGGGCAGGGCTTCCGGGCCGCTGCTGACAAGAACAAACTCGTCCTCGAAAAGCTGGAGCGCGGTCAAGCCCGGCGCGTTTCGCGGCCGGTACATGATGGCAAGATCCAGGCTGCCTTCCTCGATTTCGCGCGCGAGTGTTTCCGACGAGGCCGCTGTCGCCCGGATGGCGACGTCAGGGAGTGCCGCCATCAACTCGGGCAGGGCGTTGATCAGATAGCCGTCCCAAAGGCTTGGTGTTGCGCCGATTTCCAAGGCGGCTGCCATCGAAGCAGGCAGACCGGCATCCAGCTTGGCCTGGGTCCACGTTCGCACCAGAACCTGCGCATGTTTGAGGAAATGCCGCCCGGCAATGGTCAGGGTCGCACCGGACTTGCTACGTTCAAAAACGGGCTGTCCAAGCTGCTGTTCTAGCGTTCGGATCCGCATACTGACGGTAGATTGCGTAACATGGACCTTGTCCGCTGCGTCAAGAAAAGTGCCGGTTTCAACGACCGCAAGGAACGTTCGGGCGAGTTCAATGTCCATCGTTCACCTATTTGAATCTTCGATATTATGGGCGATATAAATTCGTTATTCAACGCTATGCGAATGTGCGATACATGCCGCGTAGCGCGAAAGTGCCCCCACCGGATCGGACCGCCAATCAACAGTTTTCATCGTATAGTGGACAACCCGATCTGCGGAACAGGTGCAATCTGTCTGCCGTAGATAAGCCTCCGACACCCAAGCGCTGCACCAACCCCTCAATGGGTAAACCGCCCATTCCCTGATGGAGAACAAAATGAGTCGAGTTTCTGTTGTTGCTCTGCTCGCGTCATTTCTTGCCCTTCCGGCCGCTGCCTTGCCGGTGGGACTGGACACGGACGGTGATGGTCTGGCTTCGCTGACCGAGCTACAGACAAAGTATCCCGATATTACCAGTGAGAGCTTTGCCGAAATTGACACGGATGCCGATGGTTTCCTCAATGACGAAGAAATGGTTGCCGCGGTCGAGGCCGAGTTGCTTCCTGATCCCAAGGGTGACGAATAAGCCAGGGTTGCCGTGAACATGAGAAATCCCACTCCACCCTACAGGTGGATGCTTGCCGGAATGGGTATCTGGTTAGTGCTGTCCCCATTTGTACTGTTCAGCCAGAAAACCCTAGCTCACGGTTCGTCTGACCGTGAGTCGCTCGCCTTCATGACGATCGGTATTGGTGTGTTGGTCATGTCAGGCGCTAGCGGCCGGGGCCACCTTCTCGCACGGGTGGCTCCGGTATTGGCGGTCGGGGCATTGCTGATCGCCGCGCCCGAGGTGCTGCATTTTACCGGTCACGGTGTGGCAGCGGCAAATGCTTGGCTCACGGGATCAGCGCTGATCTCGCTCGCCGCTTGGGAGGCGCTGGCGAGCAATAGATTGCGTGCGATCCTGTAGGCTGGCGCGGGGCAGGCAACTGCCCCGCGTTTCTTTTGGCTCCGGCGTCTAAATGATCTCGTCCTCATCGAACATCGGATCGCCGTCAAGCTGGCTGGCAATCGTATCGACCCGCATTTCGACATCCGAGCCGGTCGTTTCCGCAATATGAAACAGCGCGTCGCCCTCATGAACGACAGGCAGATTTGTCCGCCCTACGATAATACCCGTGGTTTCGCAGATGATATCGGTCCTGAGTTCTCCGAACGGGTCGGAAATGCGTCCAAGCAGGTCACCGGAAGCCACATATTCTCCGGTCGCTTTGAACGTCCGCAACAGGCCACCGGCGGGCGCGCGCATCCACGAGCTTGACCGGACGTGGACAGGCTTTTCGCGCACAGCGGCGATACCACGCTTAGCAACCATGCCCTTTGCGTTCATCACACGAAGGATGCCTGCAACCCCCGCCCGCGCAGACAGCTCGTCGAAACGCAGACCCTCACCGCCCTCGAACAGCAGGATATCCACACCACGCTCTTGCGCGGCCTTGCGCAGCGACCCGTCGCGCAGCTTTGAAATCATCACCACGGGCGCACCGAAGGCATCCGCGTATTCAAGGGTGACATCCGAAGCCGGCGAGACGCGGATCTGCGGCAGATTGGTGCGGTGAATCGCGGCAGAATGAAGATCGATCCCAAGGTCCGACCGCTCGACGATCTCGGTCATGAAAAGATGCGCCAGACGACCGGCCAGCGACCCTCCCTCGCTGCCGGGAAAGGATCGGTTCAGGTCGCGCCGGTCGGGAAGGTATCGGGAATGGGTCATGAAACCAAAGGCATTCACGATCGGGATAACCAGCAAGGTACCCGCAAGCTTGTCAAGCTGTGGCGCCCGAAGCAGCCGCCGTGCGATTTCCACGCCGATCACTTCATCGCCGTGAACGGCGGCACTGACAAACAGGACCGGTCCGGGGCGGCGACCGTGAACCACGTGTACTGACATGCTTACCGGCGTATGATCCGACAGTACGCTAACCGGCAAATCCAGAGTGGTTCGTGTGCCGGGCGGAACGCGAAAACCTCCGATTTCAAAGGGACCGCGCATCAGCTCTACCCACGGCCTCGAGTCTTCGTGTTGCCTTTGGCTGCATTCTTTTCGAGAAACTCGATGATTTTGCCCGCGACATCAATGCCGGTAGCCTTTTCAACACCTTCAAGCCCGGGCGAAGAGTTTACTTCCATCACCACGGCGCCGTGATTGGCGCGCAGCATATCGACACCGCACACATTAAGACCCATGGCCTTGGCCGCACGCACGGCTGTCGAGCGTTCCTCGGGCGAGATTTTGATAGGCTTGGCGCTGCCACCGCGATGCAGGTTTGATCTGAACTCGCCCTCAGCCCCTTTTCGCTGCATTGCCGCGATCACCCTTCCACCGACCACAAGCGCACGAATATCCGTGCCGCCTGCTTCCTTGATGAACTCCTGTACCATGATGTTGACCTTGGCGCCGCGAAACGCCTCGACCACGGATTTTGCCGACCGGTTTGAATCCGCAAGCACCACGCCGATGCCTTGCGTGCCCTCCAGCAGCTTGACCACCAGCGGAGCGTCCCCGGCCAGTTTGAGGACTTCGTCGGTCTGTTTCGGGTCATGCGCGAAGGTGGTGACCGGCAATCCGATCCCGTCCCGCGCCATCAGCTGCATGGATCGCAACTTGTCGCGGGATCTGCCAATCGCAACCGACTCGTTGAGCGGAAAGACACCCATGATCTCGAACTGCCGCAACACGGCCAGCCCATAGAATGTGACCGAAGCGCCAATCCGCGGGATCACCGCGTCATAACGCCCAAGCTTTTTGCCGTCGTAATAAACCTCGGGTCGACGCGACGCGATATTCATGTAACAGCGCAGTGTGTTCACAATATCCAACTGGTGCCCGCGTTGTTCAGCAGCCTCTTTCAGACGCTGGTGGGAATACAGGTTTGGGTTCCGGGCAAGCATGACAAATTTCATTAGCGTCGTCCCTCTGCGTCCTTGGATCTTGTCTTGCTCTTCATCTTTTTCGGGTCTTTTCGTGCATCCAGAAGATATGAATGGCCGGGATCGACTAGGATTCCGCGCCTTCGAATGGCCGTACGGCCAAGGATCAGATCAAACTCCATCTTCGCACGGTTGGCCAGAGAAACGTCGATCAACCAGCGATGTCGCCCAAGCAAAAGCTGTGTTCTGACAATCAACCGGCGTTCCGGAATGCCGCCTGTGTTCTTGATTTCCCGCTCGTCTACAACCCGCGTGCGCACCCGACCCGATGAACGGCGATTATGGACCGGGATCATGAACTCGACCCATCGTTCGCCATCAACCTCGAACACGGTCTGGTCCACGGCATGCAGGGCCGCGGTTCTGGCGCCTGTGTCTATCTTTGCTGGAATATGCTCGATCCCGAACTCGGGCAGGCTGATCCGCTCGCGCCATCCTATGACTTCGGGGTATCCTGTTTGTTTAGCCATGGCGACTAAGCCACGCAGTCATCATTGGCGCGCCGGTAATTCACAAACGAATTCGCGCTCATCACCACGTAAAAACTATCCATATCGATTAACACGTACCCAAGTTCAAAAAGTGCGATCGACAGGGCGCGGATATCTGCTTCATACAAACGCCTGCGCCCGGCGATCCGACGCACCAGCTTCTCCGGGATGCGATACCGCCCGCTGGCCTTGCCGCCAAACTCCTGATCGTACAAGGCGGCCAGATGTTCGGCTGCGGCGGATATCCAGTCATTTTCCTGCATACACCTTCTTATTAAGCAGAAAATTTTTTGTCTATAGACAAAATTTATCTGCTATATGGGCAAGACCAAGAATCTATACCCCCATAGGTCGGCGGATGAGCGATACGGACTCCTTACCAATGGAAACAGGGACGCAGCTTCAGCTGGCGTTGGAAAACCGCGACGGGGCTGCGCTGGCAGACCTGCTTGATCCGCTTTCGTTAAGCGAAGCACTGCGGGAATTGCTCAACTTGCCCGTTGACCAGCGAAGCGCCGCGCTCTCGTTGCTGCCACCGGAACGTGCGGCCGAACTGGTCGAAGAAGCGCCAAACGCGCTGGCGGTCGATCTTGTCGAACGCTTGGTATCCGATCAGGCCGCCGAGATCATCCTTGAGCTGGATTCCGACATTCAGGCGGATGTGATCGGTGAACTAGAAGACGCCGATGCAGAAGCGATCCTTGCCCGGATGGACCCGGAAGATGCTGCGGATGTCCGGCGGCTGGTTGAATATGACGACGATGTCGCCGGCGGTCTGATGGTGGCCGAAGCCTTTACCTTTTCCGATGGCGATACAGTCGGAAAGGTTCTGCGGCGTTTCGCTCATGAAGAGTACGACCTTGAACGTTACCGTGGCCAGCACCCCTACGTTTTGAATTCCGATGGCGTGCCTGTCGGAGTGCTGTCCTTACGCAGCCTGCTGTCCACACGGCGAAGCATCAAACTCACTGATATCATGGTGCCCCCCATCACGGTTCCGGCCACAATGCCGCTGGAAGAACTGGAGGACCTTTTCGATGAGCACCCTTTTCTTGGGTTGCCGGTTGTCGAAACGGACGGGAATCTTGTGGGTGTCGTTTCCCGCTCTGCCGTGGATGAGGCGCTGCTGAAGCGCGCGGAATCGGCAAGCCTGAAACGTCAGGGTGTCTTTGGTGACGAACTGCGATCGATGCCTTTGCCGCTCAGGGCGCGGCGACGGCTTCAATGGTTGTCGGCCAACATCGTGCTCAACGTGATCGCGGCCAGTGTGATTTCCGCCTATGAAC
>NZ_JBXWSG010000014.1:0-62420 GCF_059613305.1 Ruegeria sp. BHSB056
GGTGTTTGGCCCGGCACCCGGCAGTTACGGCCTGAACATGACCCATCTGTCCGAGACCTATACGGACGACGCGCGCGCCCAAGCCGGGGAGGCATGGCTTGAGGCCAGTTCGTACGCGTTGGAAGGTGAACACATCGCGCAGGACAAAACGGGGATCACGGATCGTGTCGCCAAGGCCGACAGTTTTGTTCACCTCCAGGATCTGACAGAAACTGATCTGCTGCTGGCCAACGATTATGCCACGCATGAGGCCGGTTTTGCCGCCGCCAAAAACATCACTGGTGGCACCGCTCAGCTTTACCATCTGGACAACACCAACCCCGATAATCCGCGCGCCCGGACTCTGCCGGAAGAAATCAGCCGCGTCGTTCATGCCCGCGCTGCCAACCCCGGCTGGATTGCCGGGATGCAGCGCCATGGGTTTCGCGGCGCCGCCGAGATCGCGGCGACGCTGGATCACATGGCCTCATTCGCACATCTGTCGGGCACTGTCGCTCCGCATCTGTTTGATCTCTACCACGAAGCCACATTGGGCAATGAGGCCGTTGATGCCTTTCTGCAAGAGGCCAACCCGAAGGCCCATCAGGCCATGCAAGACAGGTTCCGTGCATTGCTGGAAGCGGGGCTTTGGAACACACGCCGGAATTCGATCCGGGCCGATTTGGAGGGTTTGGGATGAGTGCACCTATCGTTCAAGGCTGGTGTCCCGGCGCGCATCGTCCGATGATGTCAGGCGACGGGCTGGTCGTGCGGGTCCGTCCGCGTCTGGCGCGACTGAATGCTAGGCAGGCCATTGGTTTGTGCGAACTGGCTGAACGGTTCGGCAATGGCACCATCGACCTGACCAATCGTGCCAACCTGCAACTGCGCGGCGTGGATGAGCGCGACCACCAGCCGTTGCTTGTGGAACTTGCGGCGCTGGACTTGCTTGATGCGGAACCCGGCATCGAAGTACGCCGCAATATTCTGGTCACTCCGCTCTTTCAGGCGGGCGATTTGACCGCGCGGCTGACACAGGAGTTGATTGATCGACTGGCCGAATTGCCTGCTCTGCCCGCTAAGTTTGGTTTTGCCATAGATACAGGCCCGAAGCGCCTGTTAGCCTCAGATTCCGCAGATATTCGTCTGGAACTAGGTGCCGACGGTCTGATCCTGCGCGCCGACGGCTGCAAAACCGGGCGGTGTGTGACCGAGGATGACGCCATTGACCACGTGATCGCGCTGGCCCGATGGTTTGCCCAGACCTATACGGCCGAGACACGTCGCATGGCGCGGGTCACCCACGCACTGCCACAGGAATGGCAGGGATTTGCCCCCGGTCCTGTCGGTGAAAAACTGCAACCCGGCCCCTGTGAACTGGGTGCTCTATACGGCGCGGCATTCGGCTCGCTGCCTGCGCGCAAGCTTTGTGAACTGATCGAAGCCAGCGGCGCTTCTGACCTGCGTGTCACCCCGTGGCGACTGATCCTGCTGGAAGGCGGGGCGGCGATACCCGCCCCGGATTTTGTCACTGACGGAGCCGATCCGATGATGACAACCGACGCCTGCCCCGGCGCGCCGTTCTGCCCGCAAGCGCAGGTGGAAACCCGCGACATCGCCCGTGCATTGGCCCGGCGCATTCCCGGTCGCCTGCATGTCTCGGGCTGCGCCAAGGGATGCGCCCATATGGGCCCGGCCGACATCACTGTGGTCGGCAACAACGGGCGATTTGATCTTGTCAAACAGGGCCGCGCGGGGGATGAGCCCAGCCAACGCGGGCTCGACCCGAAAACACTCATGACTATGGACTTCACCTGATGCCCTACACTTACGAAACTGATGGCGCGGCGATCTACAAGGAAAGCTTTGCCACCATCCGGTCCGAGGCTGATCTGACCCGCTTTGATGCCGATGAAGAGCAGGTCGCCGTTCGGATGATCCACGCCGCCGGCATGGTCGGGCTGGAGGAGTTTGTACATTTCTCACCCGGGTTTGTGCAGACCGCACGCACGGCGCTGGAAAACGGCGCGGCGATCCTGTGTGACGCGCGCATGGTCAGCGAAGGTGTGACCCGTTTCCGTCTTCCTGCCGACAACGAGGTAATCTGCACCCTGCACGACGAACGCGTGCGTCCCCTGGCCGCCGAGATGAGCAACACCCGTTCCGCCGCTGCGCTGGAATTGTGGCGGCCGCATCTGGAGGGCGCGCTGGTCGCCATCGGCAATGCGCCCACCGCGCTGTTTCATTTGCTGAACATGCTGGAAGACCCGGATTGCCCGCGCCCTGCCGCGATCATCGGCTGCCCGGTCGGATTTGTCGGAGCGATGGAATCCAAAGATGCGCTATGGCAGGCGCAACCGGTGCCGTCCTGCATTGTCAAAGGTCGTCTGGGCGGCAGCGCCATCACCGTGGCGGCCATCAACGCCATTGCAAGCCGGGCAGAATGAAGATGGGCACCATATACGGTGTGGGCCTTGGCCCCGGCGATCCGGATCTGATGAGCGTCCGGGCTGATCGCCTGCTGCGCAACGCCAAGCATGTGGCATTCTTTCGCAAACCGGGTCGCAGCGGTCAGGCCCGCAAAATCGTCAACGGGATGATCCCCGAAGGCGCGATTGAATTCCCGATGGAATACCCTGTGACCACCGAGATCCCGGTCACCGATCCACGTTATAACGAGTTGCTGGCCACATTCTATGAAGAGTGCACAGCACACCTGAAGACGCTGTCGGAACAGGGCGAGGATGTGGTGGTCCTGTGTGAGGGCGATCCATTTTTCTACGGCTCGTTCATGCATCTTTACAATCGGTTGCGTGACGAAGCTCCAGTCGAGGTTGTGCCAGCCATCACCGGCATGTCCGGTGCGTGGACGGCAACGGGCGATCCGATCACATGGGGCGATGATGTGCTGACCGTGTTGGTTGGCACTCTGCCCGAGGAGGTTTTGGCTGAACGTATGGCGCAGACAGATGCTTTGGTCGTGATGAAAATCGGGCGGAACATCGACAAGGTAAAACGCGCACTGAAAACCTCGGGGTTGTACGAGCGCGCTTGGATTGTCGAATATGCGCAAATGCCGAACCAGACGGTGACAAAGCTGTCCGAAGCCTGCGAGAAGATCACCCCGTATTTCTCGATCATCGTTGTGCACGGTCAGGGGCGGCGACCATGAGCGGCTGGGTCAAGATCGCAGGCCTTGGTCCGGGGGACGAGGCTCTGGTCACCCCTGAAGTTACAGCGGCTTTGGCCGACGCCACCGATGTGGTGGGCTATATCCCTTATGTGGCCCGCGTGGCCGACCGCCCCGGCCTGACCCTGCACGCCAGTGACAATCGGGTTGAAATCGACCGCTCGCAACACGCGCTGCAAATGGCCTCCGAAGGCAGGCGGGTGGTTGTTGTGTCCTCGGGCGATCCCGGTGTGTTTGCTATGGCGGCAGCCGTGTTCGAAGCGTTGGAGAATGGCCCCGCGGAATGGCGAGACCTTCAGATCGATGTGCTGCCGGGGATCACGGCGATGTTGGCTGCATCCGCGCGCGCAGGCGCTCCGATGGGGCATGATTTCTGCGCCATCAACCTTAGTGATAACCTAAAGCCATGGGCGCTGATCGAAAAACGCCTGCGCTTAGCTGCGCAAGGCGATTTTTCGATGGCCTTCTATAATCCCCGCTCGAAATCTCGCCCGGAAGGCTTTGTAAAGACACTGGAAATCCTGCGCGAAGAATGTGAACCCGAGCGAGTGATCCTGTTTGCACGCGCCGTGTCACGAGCGGATGAGGCGATCCGGATTTCCACACTGGCCGAGGCCACGCCCGAGATGGCGGATATGCAGACCGTGGTCATTGTCGGCTCGTCGCGCACCCGGGTCATCGAACGCCACGGCACGCCGATCGTCTATACGCCACGCTTCACCCCGGTCGAGGATCAGGGATGAGACAGCCAGTCCAGAACCTGTGCGACAGTCGAAAGCTCGGTCCGCTTGGGCAGAACAGGGCGGTCGATCATAAGCACTGGCAGACCCAGCGCCCGCGCTGCGTCCAGCTTGGCACGCGCACCCGAGCCGCCCGCGTTCTTGGACACCACAAGTTGCGTTCCATGTTGCTGCATCAGCGCGCGGTCATCAGATTCTGTAAAAGGACCCCGGGCCACGACCACCTCTGCGTTGGGCAAGGGCAAAGTGTCGGGCTCATCCACAAGGCGCAGCAGGTAGTAATGCTGGGGCTGAGCAGCAAAGTCTTCAAGGTGCATACGTCCGACAGCCAAAAACACACGCTGCGGATCACCTGCAAGCGCATCGACGGCAGCAGTGATATCGGGCACGCGGTGCCAGACATCGCCGGGTTGCGGCTTCCACGCCGCGCGGGTCAAGGCGGCCAGTGGAACCTGAGTTGCGTGACACGCCTCAATCGCGTTCCGGCTCATCTGCGCCGCAAATGGATGGGTCGCATCCACCACATGGGTGATCGCGTTTTCACGGATATAGTGGGCCAGACCTTCCGGGCCGCCAAACCCGCCAACTCGCACCGGCAACGGCTGCGGACGCGGGGTTTCCACCCGTCCCGCATAAGAATACACAGCCGTAATCCCTTGTTCCGCAACAGCTTTGGCCAGAGCGTTGGCCTCGGTCGTGCCGCCAAGAATCAGGAGGTTGGGCATGTCTGAATCTCCGTGGCTGATCGTTCTGGGATTGGGCGAAGATGGGCTTGATGGCCTGTCGCCTGCAAGCCGTCAAGTGCTGGACCGGGCCGAAGTGATCATGGGGCCGCCTCGTCACCTGTCGCTGCTGCCGGAAAACGAGGCTGAGCGGGTCGAATGGCCGGTGCCGTTCTCGGACGGATTGCCGATCCTGAAAGGCCTGCGCGGACGGCAGACGGTGGTTCTGGCGTCAGGTGATCCGTTCTGGTTTGGCGCAGGGTCCGTCATCGCGCGTAACTTCGATGCCAACGAGTGGACCGCCCTGCCCGGCCAGTCCACGTTTTCGCTGGCCGCTGCGCGGCTGGGCTGGCCTTTGGAAAGCACGCTGACCTTTGGCCTGCACGCCGCGCCTTTGACCCGGTTGCGGCCGCATCTGGCCGCGGGCCTGCACGCCATTGTACTTTTGCGTGACGGCAAGTCGGTTGCTGAACTGGCTACATATCTAAGCGAAACCGGATTTGCCGACAGCGCGTTGCATGTGATGCAGGCCCTCGGCGGCCCGCGTGAAAACGTCCAGACAGTGAGCCTGACCGAAGCTCTGCTGGGAACCTTCGATCATCCTGTCTGCGTCGGGTTGGAAGTGACCGGCACTGGGCGGGGAGTGTCCAAGGCCTCGGGCAAGCCGGATGATCTTTTTGAAACCGACGGCCAGATCACCAAACGCCCGATCCGGGCGCTGACCCTGTCCGCATTGGCGCCACAGAGGGGTGAGCATCTGTGGGACATTGGCGGTGGCACTGGTTCGATCAGCATCGAATGGCTGATGTGTGACCCGACCCTGACCGCCACCAGTATCGAACCCCGCGCAGACAGGTCCGAACGCATTCGTCGCAATGCCGACGCGCTGGGGCAGGATCGGTTACAGGTTGTCCACGGTACCGCGCCCGAAGCGCTGCCCGGTTTGCCCCTGCCGGACGTGGTTTTCATCGGCGGTGGGCTAAGCACCAGCCTGCTGGCGTGGCTTCGCGACGCCTTGCCCACCGGCACTCGGTTGGTCGCCAATGCGGTAACGTTGGAAAGCGAAGCACTGTTGGCGCGATGGCACCAAGACCTGGGCGGAGACCTGTTGCGGATCGAACTGGCACATTCTGCACCGCTCGGACCGCGGCGCGGCTGGAAGGCTGCCTATCCGGTCGTGCAG
Source organism: Ruegeria sp. BHSB056 (assembly GCF_059613305.1). Classification (NCBI taxonomy): domain Bacteria; kingdom Pseudomonadati; phylum Pseudomonadota; class Alphaproteobacteria; order Rhodobacterales; family Roseobacteraceae; genus Ruegeria; species Ruegeria sp. BHSB056. The sequence continues at coordinate 5,815 of NZ_JBXWSG010000014.1, forward strand.
TGGAGCGTGACCTTATGATCGTGGCAGGCTTGGGCTTTTCATCAGACGCGACGGCAGACAGTTTACGCGCCGCCTATGATGCGGCAGCGGCCAGCCATGATGTCCAAGCTCTGGCAACGGTCGCTGACAAAAGCGGACACTTTGCGCTGGTGGCCTTTGCGGAAAGCCTTGCTCTTCCGCTGCATTTCGTGGCGGCTGCCGATTTGGCCGGACAACGCACCCTGACATGCTCAAACCGCAGCCGTGCCGCTTATGGCACCGGCAGCGTAGCCGAAGCATCGGCCCTTGCCGCCGCCGGGTCCGGCGCGCGGCTGCTTTCACCCAGACACATTTCGGACGACCGGCTGGCCACCTGCGCCATCGCCATCGGAGGACAAACATGACCGTTCATTTCATCGGCGCCGGACCGGGCGCTGCAGACCTGTTGACATTGCGTGGGCGCGACATCATCGCCTCGTGTCCTGTGTGCCTATATGCCGGATCACTGGTGCCCGAGGAAATTCTGAGCCACTGCCCCAAAGACGCAAAAATCATCAACACTGCGCCCATGGATCTGGACCAGATCATGGCCGAGATCGAAGTCGCGCATAAAGCAGGTCAGGATGTGGCGCGGCTGCATTCGGGCGATTTGTCAGTCTGGTCAGCGATGGGTGAACAGATCCGCCGCCTGAAAGAAATGGGCATTCCGGTCAGTGTGACCCCTGGCGTGCCATCCTTTGCCGCCGCCGCAGCGGCCCTGGGCACCGAACTAACCCTGCCGGGACTAGCGCAGTCGGTGGTTCTGACCCGAACGCCGGGGCGCGCGTCATCCATGCCCGAAGGTGAAACGCTGGTGAATTTTGCCCGTACCGGCGCGACATTGGCCATTCATCTGTCAATCGGCAATCTGGACAAGGTTATCGCAGACCTGATCCCGGCTTATGGCGCCGATTGTCCGGTGGCCGTTGTGTATCGCGCAAGCTGGCCGGATGAACAGATCATCCGCGCAACGCTGGAAACCCTGAAAGGGTTGCTGGACGAAAGCATCTCGCGCACGGCTTTGATCATGGTCGGCCCCGCGCTGGCCGGTGAGGGTTTTGACGAAAGCTGCCTTTATTCCAGAGACTACGACCGCCGCTATCGCCCGCAAAGTGCCGACAGCCCTTGGTCAAGCTGGAGCCATGGTGATGAATAACCCTCCGGGTATTCTGATTTCAGCACCCTCTTCGGGTACTGGCAAGACGACGGTCATGCTAGGCCTCTTGCGCGCGCTGACCGAAGATGGCCTGACCGTGCAACCGTTCAAGAGCGGACCGGACTATATCGACCCCGCCTTTCACCGGGCGGCGGCCGGGCGGGCTTCGTTCAATCTGGACAGCTGGGCGATGGCAGATCGCCTGCTTAGCGCAATTTTTGCTCAGGCCGAAGGCGCTGACATTGTGGTGGCCGAGGGCTCGATGGGTTTGTTCGACGGTGTCGCAAAGCCTGGCGAAGTTGGGCACGGTTCGAGCGCCGAGACCGCCCTGCGCATGGGCTGGCCCGTTGTGCTTGTCTTGGATGTGGGCGGGCAGGCACAATCAGCGGCGGCAACGGCGCTGGGGTTCAGGATGTACAATCCTGACCTGCCCTTTGCCGGAGTGATCCTGAACCGATGCGCCAGCCCCCGCCATGAACGCCTGACGCGTCTGGGGATGGAGCGTGCGGGTCTGCCTGTTCTCGGCGTGCTGCCCCGCCGTGGTGATTTGACCCTGCCCGAGCGTCATCTGGGACTTATTCAGGCGGTCGAACACCCCGATCTGGAAAGTGCCATTGTAGGCTATGCTGCGTTCTTGCGAGAACATGTGGACCTTGACGCAATCAAGCGGGCGGCTTCCTCAGGCCCCGGCGGGCCATCGTCAGCCGCGCTGCCGCGCCCCCCCGCCCAGCGAATCGCGCTGGCCCGTGATGCAGCCTTTTCCTTTACCTACCCCCACCTTTTGCAGGGGTGGCACGATGCGGGTGCCGAGATCTTGCCTTTTTCCCCCTTGGCGAACGAACCTCCGGCGGCGGATGCCGATCTGGTCTGGCTGCCCGGCGGGTACCCCGAATTGCACGCCGGAACATTGGCAGCGGCCACCACCTTCCTGAGTGGTTTGCGAAAACATGCGGAAACAAAGCCGGTGCACGGAGAATGCGGCGGCTACATGGCACTTGGTCAGGCGCTGATCGACAAGGACGGCGTGCAACATGAAATGGCCGGCTTGCTGGGGCTCGTCACATCCTACCAGAAGCGCAAGTTCAATCTTGGCTACAGAAAAGCCGAGTTGTTGGCCCCCATGCCCGGCTTTGCCAAAGGCGCAGCCTTGCGCGGGCACGAGTTCCACTATTCCTCGATCGTGGATCAACCGGACGCCCCATTGGCACGCGTGTTTGACGCCGAAGGGGAAGAAGGTCCGCAAACCGGATCACTGCGTGGCAATGTCACTGGCACGTTCTTTCACCTGATTGCGGAGGCGTCGGCATGAGCGGCTTTGTTTCTTTCATCGGCTCTGGCCCCGGTGATCCGGAACTGCTGACACTCAAGGCGGTGGACCGGATGCAAAAGGCCGATGCGATCCTGTTCGACGATCTCAGCAGCGGCCCGATCCTGAGCCATGCGCGCGACGATGCGGATCTGGTTGGCGTCGGAAAGCGGGCCGGTCGTCCGTCCCCCAAGCAGGACCATGTCAGCCGGTTGTTGGTGGATTACGCGCAGTCCGGTCAGCATGTGGTGCGCCTGAAATCCGGCGACGGCGGTATGTTTGGACGGCTTGAGGAAGAGCTTGTCGCCCTGCGCGCAGCCGGTATCGCCTATGAGATCATTCCCGGCGTCCCCTCGGCAATAGCAGCGGCAGCAGCCGCAGGCATTCCATTGACGCGCAGGCTTACGGCGCGGCGGGTCCAGTTCGTGACTGGCCATGACGTCAGTGGTGAACTACCCGACGACCTGAACCTGAAAGCGCTGGCTGATCCGCAGGCCACCACCGTCGTTTTCATGGGCAAGCGTACCTTTCCCCTGCTGGTCGATACGCTGCACGCCCAAGGTTTGCCTTTGGATACTCCGGCGCTTATGGCCGAATCCGTCTCGACTCCCGACCAAAAGCTGCAACGCGCCACGATTGGCGCGCTGGCAGAGCAGCTGAGAACCGAGATTGGCAAAGCACCGGCACTGATTCTTTACGGTCCACTGGCGGAGTTGGACGATGATTGATCTGAGCTTGATCGGCATCGGTACCGGCAATCCGGATCATGTAACGTTTCAAGGCGCGCAGGCGATCCGGGCGGCGGATTTGATCCTGATTCCACGCAAAGGGGAAAACAAGGCTGATCTGGCCGGGCTACGTGAAGCGATCATCGAGCGTGTCGCCGAAACGCCGCCGCAGATTGCCTATTTCGATATTCCCCAGCGCCGGGCCGACGATGGCTACCTGCGCGGTGTCGATGAATGGCACGACGCCATCGCCCTGCGCTGGCAAGCGGCCATTGCCGCGCATCCAGAGGCGCAGCATGTCGCACTGCTGATTTGGGGGGATCCGTCCCTCTATGACAGCTCACTGCGCATCGCTGCCCGGTTGAACCCGCAACCCAATACCAAGGTTATCCCCGGCATCACCGCCTTGCAGGCGCTGACCGCCGCCCATGCGATCCCGATCAATGATCTGGGCGCGCCCTACGTTGTTACAACCGGTCGTCGTATCCGGGACGAAGGCTGGCCTGATGCGGCCTCGAACGTCGCGGTGATGCTCGACGGCGAATGCTCGTTCCAAACCCTTGATTTGGCAGATTATGACATCTGGTGGGGCGCCTATGTGGGTATGAAAGAAGAGGTTCTGATCAGTGGCCCGCTGGATGAGGTTGCGCAGAACATCCTTAAGACCCGGGCGAGGGCCCGCGCCGAACATGGCTGGATCATGGATATCTACCTATTGAAGGCGCGACGGAAATAACGAACGGGCACATAAACACGGGTTTGTGATGACGCGGATCGCTCAGGTCTGGCACACAGGGTGCACCTCAATACAGGAGACGTGACAATGAAAGCCCTCATTCCCTTGCTCTGCCTGATCGCTTTACCCGTTTGGGCACAAGACGCCCCAACCGGTTGGGCCGTGCTTCCTGCGGAAAAGACCTACTCGGAACTGGTCGATGCAACCAAGGCTGCAATCAAGGACAGCGGGTTGACTGTGGTGACGCAGGCTGGCCCCACCAAAGCTGCCGCGGCGCGCGGGATCACCATTCCAGGCAATCTGGTGATTGGTGCGTTCAACAACGATTACGCGGTAAGGGTGCTGGAAACCTCTACCAATGCGATGATCGAAGCACCGATCCGTTTCTACGTCACCGAGAACGAGGACGGAACGGCAACCCTGTCTTACAAGACCCCCAGCTTCGTGTTTGCCCCTTACATGCAGGAGGGCGGGCAAGCCTTGCAGGACATTGCCGCAGAACTGGATACAGTCTTTCAATCCGTCGCCGAAGACGCAGTCAAATAGTCACACTGACGTGATCCGCCTTGCGTCTGGTGGCGTCCTCCGCAATCTGCTTCGAAACGGTTATCTCGGAGCATGACTGATGCAGGACCCCACGCCGCGCGCCGCCGATCTTCTGGCCCAACGCCTGTACGAAGCGGGGTGCCGCCACGCGTTTGGAATGCCGGGGGGTGAGGTGCTGACACTGGTAGATGCGCTTGAAAAGGCGGGCATCACCTTTCATCTGACAAAACACGAAAACTCGGCCGGATTCATGGCCGAGGCCGTGCATCACCGCGACGGCGCGCCTGCGATTCTGGTCGCCACTTTGGGTCCGGGCGCGATGAACGGCATCAACGTGGTGGCCAATGCGTTGCAGGACCGTGTTCCGATGATCGTTCTGACCGGTTGTGTCGATGCGGACGAAGCGCTGACCTATACCCATCAGGTTATGGACCACAGCCAGGTTTACCGTTCCATCACCAAGGGCACGTTTACCCTGACGGCCAAGGGTGCGGATATCATCGCAGACAAGGCGGTGTCGCTGGCCACGCAGCCGCGACCGGGGCCGGTTCATATTGATGTCCCGATCTCGGTCGCCGACACGCAGGTGACGGGTAAAAAACGCCGCCGCCTGGCCAAGGTCGCGCCTGTCAGTCCCAATGGTGAATGCCTTGAAAAAGCCCGGCGCTGGGTGGCTGAGGCCGAGCGCCCAATCGCCATTATTGGTCTCGATGTCCTCTATGACGACTCGCGCAGTGTGGTGCAGGCGTTTTTGGAACATTTCGGAATTCCATTTGTGACCACCTACAAGGCCAAGGGTGTTGTTCCCGAAGATCACCCATTGTGTTTGGGCGGCGCTGGCCTGTCGCCTTTGGCAGACAAGTACCTTGTCCCTTTGGTCGAACACGCCGATCTGGTGCTGTGTCTGGGGTATGACCCGATCGAAATGCGCCCCGGCTGGCGCGAAATCTGGGACCCCGAAGAAAAGCGCGTCATCGACATATCAGCGGTGATCAATGACCACTACATGCATCAGGCGGGTCTTAATCTGGTGGCTGACACGGGCGAGACGCTGGAGGCCATTGCCAAGGGAAACCCTGCCCGCACGACCTGGCCGGGTGGTGAGCCCCCACAGGTCAAAACCGCACTTGCACAGGCCTTTCCCACCGATGAGGACTGGGGACCCGCGGCGGTCATCGCCGAAACGCGCGCTACTCTGCCCCCCGAAACGCTGGCAACCGCCGACAGCGGCGCGCATCGCATTCTGCTGAGCCAGATGTGGGAATGCAGCGAAGAACGTGGGCTGATCCAATCCTCGGCGCTCTGCACCATGGGCTGCGCTGTTCCAATGGCCATTGGTCTGAAACTGGCCGCGCCTGACCGCCCGGTGATCAGCTTTTCGGGTGATGCCGGGTTTCTGATGGTCGCCGGGGAATTGTCGACGGCGGCCGAAATGGGTGGCAATCCGATCTTTCTTGTCTTCGTAGATGCCAGCCTTGCCCTTATCGAGTTGAAACAGCGGCAGCGGCAGATGGTTAACAATGGCGTGGATTTCGGTCACCATGACTTCGCCGCCATAGGCCGTGCTTTTGGTGGGAACGGCCACACCGTCCGCAACCGGGCAGAGTTGCGCGCAGCACTTGAAGCTGCTGTAAAGGCCGAGACATTTACCGTCATCGCCGCTGAAATCGACCGGGGAGGATACGATGGCCGCATCTGAGGGCCCGCTGAAGGGCGTCAAGGTTCTAGACCTCAGTCGTATTTTGGCCGGGCCGACCTGCACGCAGTTGCTGGGTGATCTGGGCGCCAGTGTCATCAAGATCGAAAACCCTGCCACCGGGGGCGACGACACGCGGCAATGGGGTCCGCCCTATGTGACCAATGCCGACGGCAACCGCTCGGACCTGAGCGCCTATTTCATGTCAGCGAACCGAAACAAGAAATCCGTGGCACTGGATATCGCGACTAAGAAAGGTCAGGCGGAAATCCGACGGCTGGCCGCGCACGCGGATATTCTGATCGAAAATTTCAAACCTGGCGGTCTGGCAAAATACGGGCTGGATTATGCCACCCTGTCACAGGACTTCCCCAACCTCGTTTACTGCTCGATCTCGGGTTACGGCCAAACCGGACCAAATGCCAGCAAGCCCGGCTATGACCTGATGGCGCAAGGCTATGGAGGGATCATGTCCCTGACCGGCGACCCGGAAGGCGCGCCAATGAAAGTGGGGGTCGGAATCGCTGATGTGATGTGCGGAATGTATGCGAGCGTTGGTATTCTGGCCGCACTGCGCCACCGCGACCTGACCGGTGAAGGTCAGCAGGTCGATCTGGCACTGGTTGATTCTCAGATCGCATGGCTGATCAACGAGGGCGTCAATTACCTGACTTCTGGCAACGTTCCGCAACGCCGCGGAAACGGGCACCCCAATATCGTGCCTTATGACGTTTACGAGACATCCGATGGGCATGTCATTCTGGCGGTTGGAAATGATGGCCAGTTCAGAAAGCTGTGCGGTTTCCTGGGACAACCCGCACTTGCCGACGACCCCAGATTCGTGACCAACCCGGCGCGACTGGAACACCGTGATGCGCTGAACGCCATTCTTCGGCCGGCTGTTCAACGGCTGGATACGCGATCCGTAATTTCCGGTCTTGAAGACGTGAAAGTGCCTGTTGGTCCGGTCCAGACGCTGGATCAGGTTTTTGACACGGAACAGGTAGCAGCACGAAATATGCAGATTTCGATGCAGGCCCAGCCCGGTAAGGTGAACCTGATCGGGAATCCCCTTAACCTGTCACGTACGCCTGTAACATATCGCAGCGCACCACCCACCTGCGGGGCCGATACTGATTGGGTGTTAAACGCTGAAAACCCGTTCGACGATTGAAACACTTGCACAACTAGGCGGCAAGTTGCTGAAACATGCCTTTGAATCGGCGGATTTTTTCGACTTTTTCACACACGACATTTCACCAATTCGAGAGCGGGGTCGATACTGATACGCCGCTCTCGCACACTCTGTTACATCAATCAGTGTCAAATACCGCAATCAGATTGGACCCAAGTATGAAACAAGACGTTTTTGGACAGATGAACACCTTGGCGCAGCCGGAAGCTGTCGAAGCCTGGAATGGTGTTCTGCTTGGGTTCATGGCACATGCCGCAGTTACGCCCCAACATCTGGGCAAAGTGTTGGAGCTTGAGCCCGATTTTGCTTTGGGCCATGCCGTTAAAGGCCTGTTCATGGCCCTTCTCGGTCGGCGCGAGATGATGGCGGTTGCAGTCGAGGCTTTGGCGGCTGCCAATGCTGCGATGAAACAGCAGCCCGTCTCGGCACGCGAGCGGTTGTTTGTCGATGCTTTGGGGCTGTATCTGGCGGGCCAACTGACACAGGCGGCGCAAAAGTTCGAAGCGGTCCTGCGCGATCATCCGCAGGATACGTTGGCGATGAAACTCAGCCACGCGACAAGATTCGTTCTGGGCGATCCGGACGGAATGCGCCGTTCGATCGAACGGGTTATGCCTGCATATGAACCCGATCACCCCGGTCGGGGCTATCTGCTGGGCTGTCATTCCTTCGCGCTGGAAGAAACCGGAGCTTATGAAAAGGCCGAAATCGCGGGGCGTCAGGCGCTTTGGATGGTGTCCGACGATGCCTGGGGTCTGCACGCGGTGGCCCATGTCCATGAAATGACCGGCAACGCGCAGCTGGGCCTTGACTGGTTAGCCGGGCGCGAGGCGGCCTGGGCCCATTGCAACAACTTCCGCTATCACGTCTGGTGGCACAAGGCCCTGATGCATCTGGATCTTGGTCAGGTCGATCAGGTGATGGATTTGTATGACAACCACGTTCGCAAGGACAAAACCGACGATTACCGTGACATCTCAAACGGAACTTCGTTGCTGATGCGCCTTGAACTAGAAGGCGTAAACGTCGGAAATCGCTGGGAAGAACTGGCTGATCTGAGTGCTGCGCGCACCGAAGACGGCTGCCTGATCTTTGCGGATCTACATTATCTGCTGGCGCTGACCGGTGACAACCGCGCTGATGCCACGGCCAAGATGCTGACTCGCCTCAACAAGGATGCAGCGCGCGCCAATGACGACACCACCCGCCGTATGGCCGATCCCGGTGTCGCGGCCGCCATGGGTCTTGAAGCCTTTGGTGACGGCCATTATGGCACGGCATTTGATCACCTGATGGCAGCGCGCGGTTCGATGCAACTGGCTGGTGGTAGCCACGCGCAACGTGATGTATTTGAACGCATTACTATCGATTCCGGGCTTCGGGCCGGTCGTCTCGATGCGGTTGAACGCATTCTGGACGACCGTCGCGCCAAGCGCGCCGGGGGAGAAGACAATTATGCCATCGCGCGCCGCGCCCTGATTGATGCGGCCCGCGACGGCGGAGACATGCAAAGCGTCCCCGCCGAATAACAAGACGACCAAAAAGGACAGAGACCGTATGGCGACCATATCGCCCGCTGCTGATTTTGCACCCGTCGCAGCCCCGGCTGCGGCCCCCGCCCGCACGCGTGACCCGCGACTGGATTTCTATCGCGGCATCGCGATGTTCATCATCCTGATCGCCCACATTCCTAATGATCCCTGGGCGAATTGGATCCCGGCGCGCTTTGGGTACTCGGACGCAACCGAGATCTTCGTGTTCTGTTCGGGCATGGCCTCGGCCATCGCCTTTGGCGGGGCGTTCCTGCACAAGGGCTGGTGGATGGGCACGGCCCGTGTGGCCTATCGCATCTGGCAGGTTTATTGGGCCCATATTGCCCTGTTCTTCTTCGTCGCCATGACAATGGCCGCGCTGGATCTGACCGGTGCGTTCGGGAAAACCTATGTCTCGTCGCTGAATCTTCAGCATTTCTTCGATGATCCCGCCCCTCAGATGGTGGGAATCTTTACCCTGACTTATGTACCGAACTACTTTGACATCCTGCCAATGTATCTGGTGGTACTGGCGCTGATGCCACTCTACATCGCGCTGTACCGTATCAGTTTCTGGCTGATGGCAGCTGCATCTGTGACCATCTGGTGCATCACCCAGACCGGTGCGCTGGCCCTTCCAGCCGAGCCTTGGTCGGATCGGCAATGGTTCTTCAACCCGTTTGGCTGGCAATTGCTGTTCTTCACCGGATTTGCCTTGATGCGCGGCTGGATTCCCGCTCCACCGGTATCGAAAACCCTGGTCTGGGCAGCTGCCTTGTTCCTGATCCTTTCAGCACCATTCGGATCGTGGAAAGTCTTTATCTGGGTTAACACTGCTGCACCTGAGCTGGGCGCTGTGATCCGCAAGAGCTGGCCATTGACCGAAGAGTTGCGCGGCAAGACCGAGTTTGGCCTGCTGCGGTATGTCCATTTCCTGTCACTGGCCTATCTGGGCTGGGTTGCGGCAGGCGAACATGGTCACCGCCTGATAGCGACGGGTCACGGTTTAGGCGTGCGTGTCTGGCAGTTCCTGCTGACGGTCATCACCAAAGTCGGCCAGCAATCCCTTGCAGTCTTTGTATTTTCCATGGCAGCAGCGCGACTTATCGGCGTTGCCCTCGATCAAGCTGGGCGGGATGTTGCCACCGTCTTTGTCGCCAACATAATTGGCTTTGCCATGATCATTGGCGTGGCTTATCTGGCAGCTTGGTTCAAGTCTCAACCCTGGAAATTGAAGAGATGAATTTCACCCGTCGCGCATTCCTCGTTTCGACGACAGCTTTGGCCTTTGCCCCATCGGCCTATGCGACCGGGGGCACCGTTCCATTTGACCGTGACCACGTGATTGAACTGGCCCGCGATCTTGCCAGCCGTCCCTATGCGGAACGCGAAATGGTCCCCCAGGAATGGCAGGATCTGACCTACGAACAATATCGCTCGATCCGTTTTCGACTGGACCGCGCGCTGTGGTACGAGACCGAAACGCCATTTAACGTCGATTTCTTCACACCTGGCCTTTATTTCCCCCGGACCGTCAAGGTGGAAACGGTCGAAAACGGCATGACCACTCCGGTCGATTTCGATCTGGGGATGTTCGACAAATCCGAAGATGTGCCGCAATTGCCCATCGACGAGACTCTGGGTTTTTCAGGCCTGCGACTGCGGACCGAGATGCACCGCCCCGGCAAAACGGATGAATTCTGCGTCTGGCAGGGCGCCAGCTATTTCCGCGCAATTGGTCTGCATGAGGTTTATGGCCTGTCGGCCCGCGGACTGGCCCTGAAAACCGGCGATCCAGATGGTGAGGAATTCCCCGAGTTTATCCGTTTTTGGCTGGAACGCCCCATGCCCGGCCAACGGAATATGGTTGTACATGCGCTGATGGACAGTCCCAGCGTGACCGGTGCTTATCGATTCGATGTCACGGCGGGCGCGGATTGCATTATCGATGTCGAGGCCACGCTGTTTCCGCGTGATGACCTGCCCCATGTGGGCATAGCGCCGGGCACCTCGATGTTCCTGTTCGACCAGACCAACCACAGCCGGTTCGACGATTTCCGTCCAGCCGTCCATGACAGCGACGGGCTGTTGATCCGCAATGGCGCGGGCGAGGTTCTCTGGCGTCCCTTGGCCAATCCAACCCGCCTACAGGTTTCCTCCTTCGTTGATACTAACCCGCGCGGCTTCGGGCTGATGCAGCGTAAGCGCGAGTTCTCGGACTATGCCGACCTTGAGGCGAACTATCACAAACGCCCGGGCCTGTGGGTCGAGCCTAAGGAAGAGTGGGGCAAGGGCACCGTTACACTGGTCGAGATACCGGCAGATCAGGAAATCTACGACAACATCGTCGCCTATTGGCGTCCGGCAGAGCCCTATGCGGCAGGTAGCCGGGTTGACCTGTCCTATCGTCTGATCTGGGGTGAGGAGCCTCAGCGCACTCCGATGCCACGGGTGACCAACACCGCCATGGGCGAAAATACCTTTGGTGAGGGGCGTTTGGTTGTCGTCGATTTCGAAGGCAGCGACTTGTTCGATGATATCGAGACGATCAGCGTCTTCGTGGATTCCCCTCATGCCGAAACCTCCGACGGTGTTCTGCAACGCAACCCGGATACGGGTGGATTGCGTCTGGCGTTTTCGTTCCAACCTGAAGAACGCGATCATGTTGAATTGCGCGCGCAGCTGCTGAAAGACAAACAGCCCGCCTCTGAGGTGTGGCTTTACCGATGGACCATATGAACCGCGATCTGCATATCATGCCGCCCGAGGCACCTCTGGCGATGCCCGCGCAGAACTTCAGCGTGGGGTTCCACGATGCCGATGCCCCGTCGGGCACAGACACGGGTGCGACTGGATTTTGGCGCGCGCTTGCGTTTTCACCGGCGATGGTGGCGACATTGGGCCTGCTATGGATCATGAGCGACTGGTTCAGCGCCCAGGGGATCAATCTGATCGAAGGCATCCTGTTGGCGCTTATCTCGTTCAACTTCTTTTGGATTTCGTTCACGGTCTGCACCGTTCTGCTGGGTATGGTTTCGCTGTCGCGACAGGATCGTCCGCAGCGCAAGCGCACAGCACAGCCCCTGCGCGTGGCCCTTTTGACACCGGTATACAACGAAGTGCCATGGAACGTGCTGGGCAACGCCCGCACCATGCTTGAGGATTTGCAGGCACGCGGTGGGCAGCATCACTATGCCATGTTCATCCTGTCCGACACGCGCGATCCTGAAATCGCGGCGCAGGAACAGGCCAGCGTCGAAGCCCTGCGCACCACGCTCGCCCCGGGGCTGGACTTGTATTACCGCCGTCGCGAGCTAAACACCGACCGCAAGGTGGGTAACATCGCCGACTGGGTCAGTCGCTGGGGCGCAGATTGGGACGCGATGCTGGTTCTGGATGCGGACAGCCTGATGACAGGTCGCGCCATACTTCGGCTGACCGATGCGCTGGCGCGTGATCCCGGTGCCGGGCTGATCCAGAGCTATCCGCAACTGATCGGCGCGCAATCGGTTTTTGCCCGGATGCAACAATTTGCAAATGGAGTCTATGGCATCGCCTTTGCCGAAGGATTGGCGCGCTGGTGCGGGCAAGAGGGCAATTATTGGGGCCACAACGCAATTATCCGCACCAAGGCTTTCGCCACCAGTGCCGGACTGCCCAAGCTGCGTGCGTTCAATGGTCAGGACAAGCTGATCATGAGCCATGATTTCGTCGAGGCCGGATTGCTGCGCCGTGCCGGATGGGCGGTGCGGTTCCTGCCGCGCATTCGGGGATCTTACGAGGAAACACCCCCCACACTGATCGATCATGCGATGCGGGATCGGCGTTGGTGCCAAGGCAACCTGCAACACCTGAAACTGCTGGGCTCGACCGGATTCCGGGCCGTCTCGCGTTTTCACATGTTCCACGGTGCCGTTGGGTACTTGATGTCACCGCTGTGGTTTGCGCTGCTGTTGATGTGGGCACTGATCGGTCAGGGCAAAGACGCTTCTGTCCTGCACTACTTCAGCCCCGATAATCCGCTGTTCCCGCAATGGCCGGAAATGTCTGAAACCCGGCACGTTCTGATCATTCTCGTGATGTATGCAATGCTGCTGGCACCCAAGGTGCTGGGAGTTCTGGCTTTGCCGCTAAGCGGTGTACGCTATTCCGAATTCGGAGGCGGCCTCAAGTTCCTGACCTCGTTTCTGGCCGAGGTCATTCTGTCGATCCTGTATGCGCCGATCTTGATGGTGCAACAGATGATCGCCGTTTTCCGGACAGCGCTTGGCATTCAGCGGGGCTGGTCGCCTCAATCACGCGACGGTGGTAGTTACGGATTGCGCACGCTGATCCTGTGTCACGCATTGGAAACCGTCAGTGGCATGGCCTTGAGTGTTGGTATCCTGTCCGGGCTGGTCTCGATCTGGCTGGCTCCGATCGCCATCAGTCTCGCTTTGGCCATCCCACTATCAGCACTCAGCGGTGTTTCGGCCGGTGCCGCACGCCGGATGGTCGGGATGCGCGAGGATTTCCGCGAACCTTCCATCACCCGGTCGGCCCGCCGTTACCGGGCCGAGCTGAAACAACTGGTTGAAGGTAAGATCAAGATGACCCCGGCAGAGTGATCAACTGCCTGGAAGCCCTTCGTACCAATCCACGACCATATCGGCCCAGCCGGCTGGAACTGTATGACCGCCCGGAAACAAGGCAAACTCCAGCGCGCTGCCTTTGGCACAGGCAGTCCAGCGGCGGCGCATGAATTTTCCTGTTGTGCTGAACCCAGCCGGTTTGTGATCGACGCAGCCATTTGCTTCGCGCCAGATTTCGAGCCCGGCATAGATGTCCCCCTGCTGAAACCGGCCACCGCCCAGCAAGCGCCCCTCAAGCGGAACCACGTTGTCGGTCCAGCCGTGGGTATGCAACATCCGGATCGGACCCTTGCAGGTTTCCGGGTGCGGCCGCCAGAACCCTCCGGACACCGGAACATATGCCGAAAATGTCTCGGGTGCCTTGCAGGCCAGATAGTTGACCATAAAACCACCAGCCGAAAACCCACCCAGCATGACCCGGTCGGTGTCGATACCAAAGCGGTTTACCGCGTCCTGAACTACTTCAGACAGAAAGGCGGTTTCATCCCGTTCGCCAAAACCGGGATAGAAATTCCAGCTTTTTGTGCCACCACGGTCGGGCCTCTCCAAGCCTTCCGGAGCCATGACAGCATAACCCCGCGCCAGCAGAGGTTCGACCATCCCGCGATTTCGCATCGTGCCTGAACCACTGCCGCCATACCCGTGCAGGAACACCACCAATGGCGGGTTTTCTGTGTCGGGCAATTCGATGTGATACGCGCCCATCGGCGTCTCGCAAACGCTCTGTCGATCGGCGCAGCCCGCCTGGACCGTCTGCGCGACAAAGGCAAAGATTGCTGCAAGACTGATTTCCCTGATCATCCCGCATCCTCAATGAATCTGCGAACCGGCAAACCGGCCCTTACCCATCCTGGCCCGGCCGCCGAGCCCAACATTCCCTCGGGTACGTCGATGATATTTGTGAATCCGGCTTCAATCAAACGATTGCTGAGGCGCGCGGACCGCACCCCTCGGGCGCAAATCAGCGCCACGGGAACAGCCTGATCACCACCGGTCATTTGTGTCAGAACGTCGACGAAATCCTCGCGCCGCATATCCAGCGGTACCGCGCCCTCACCAATTCCCGAGGCGCGCCATTCGCGCGGTGTGCGGATATCAACCAGCAGAACGCGCCCGTCCACAGCCTGCTCATGGGCGTCGGCCACACTGATCCGGCCACCGCTGTGATCCTCGGGGATCAGTCTGTATTGCCTGATCGCAAACCCGGCAGCAATCGCGGCACCGCCACCAATCAATAGCCACCGTCGGGATCGTTTCATTTTTTCGGCCACACCTCAGCCTCCTGTTCGCTGACGCTGGTTCTATCACAACCAGACAGCAAGTTGCGCGGTGAAACACAGCTTGCAGATCAAGATCGCGTCATTAATGCGCAATGCCACCAATGCATTGGTGATCCATTGGAGCCCGGCAAAAAAGTTGCCATCTCTGGACAGTCGGCAAAATATCCTTACAAAATTGACCTCACCCTGACCGCCCAGACCGGAGTATCGCACTTGTCCCTATTCCTTATTGCGGCCCTTCCCTTCCTTGGTGCTGTATTTCCCGCACTGCTGATCCGCGCGGGCCGAAATGCCGCCGCGTCCGCAGCCGGGTTGACCACATTTCTGGCCCTGATGGGGCTGCTGATCCACATCCCTTCGGTCATGCGTGGAGACGTCGTGACCGCCCAGTTTGATTGGATACCGAGATTGGGCCTGAACGCGAATTTCATGCTGGACGGGCTGGGATTTCTTTTCGCTTTGCTGATCCTTGTCATTGGATTGCTCATCATTCTTTACGCACGGTTCTACCTGTCGCGCGAAGATCCGATGGGACAGTTCTATACCTACCTGCTGCTGTTTCAGGGGGCGATGGTTGGTATTGTCCTGTCCGACAACATCCTACTTTTGATTGTTTTCTGGGAACTTACATCGCTCAGCTCATTCCTGTTGATCGGCTATTGGAAACATCTGCCCGATGGCCGTCAGGGCGCGCGCATGGCTTTGGCCGTCACCGGCTCGGGCGGGTTGGCGATGATCGCCGGGATGCTGATCCTCGGCAATATTGTTGGATCTTATGACCTGAGTGTCATTTTGCAGAACAAGGCGCTGATACAGGCGTCCCCCTACTACCTGCCGGCGTTGATCCTGATCCTGCTGGGCGCTTTCACCAAGTCGGCACAGTTCCCGTTTCACTTCTGGCTGCCCCATGCCATGGCCGCGCCGACGCCGGTATCGGCCTATCTGCATTCGGCCACCATGGTGAAGGCCGGTCTGTTCCTGATGGCGCGGATGTGGCCGGTTCTGGCGGGAACAGATGCCTGGTTCTACATCGTGGCCACAACTGGTCTGATCACCATGCTGCTGGGTGCGGTCATCGCGCTATTCAAAGATGACCTGAAGGCGCTGCTGGCCTTTTCGACCGTATCCCATCTGGGCCTGATCACAATGCTGTTGGGCTTTGGCACTAAAATTGCCGCCGTGGCCGCCATTTTCCACATCATCAACCATGCGACCTTCAAGGCCGCCCTGTTCATGACCGCCGGAATCGTGGATCACGAGACCGGTACGCGGAACCTGAAACGGCTGGGTGGCCTGCGCCACCTGATGCCGATCACCTTTACCATCGGCACTATCGCAGCCCTCTCCATGGCGGGTCTGCCGCCGCTGAATGGCTTTTTGTCGAAAGAGATGATGCTGGAAGAGACTGTGCATACCACCTGGTTGCATTCACATTATCTGGTTCCGGGGCTGGCACTTTTGGCAGCGCTGTTTTCGGCCGCTTATTCTTTCCGCTTCGTCAGCCATGTTTTCCTTGGAGCCCAGCGCGAAGACTATCCCACCCATCCGCATGATCCGCCTGTTGGGCTGTGGCTGGCACCCGCATTGCTGGTGGTGCTGGTCGTCCTGATCGGCCTGAATTCCGCAGCACTCGTTGGCCCGCTGATCGCCGTGGTTACCAGCGCGGTGATAGGCGGCGAGAAGCTGCCGTATTACTCGCTCAAACTGTGGCATGGCTTCACGCCCGCACTTTACATGTCGGTTGTTGCGACATTGGGTGGCCTGTTCCTGCTGGCGCTGCACAAACGCGGCGAGCAGGTCTGGAATGCCCTGCCCCGGCCCGAGGCCAAGGTAATCTTTGAGGCGATCATCGACGCGCTGACCAGGCTAAGCCGCTGGATCACCGATGAGATGCATAACGGTGTTCTCAGCCGCTATGCGATCATCTTCGTGGCCTTCACCGTGGGCCTTGGTTATTACGCCTATTCGACGGGAACCATCGGTGTGGAAACCCGCGTTCCGCTGCCAGCGCAGATCATTCCGATCATCGGCTGGATCTGTCTGGTGGGCGCAACGCTGGGCATCATGTGGTTCCATCGGAATCGCCTGTTGTCACTGGTGCTGATCGGTGTCGTCGGCCTGATCGTTTCGGTTGCCTTCAACTATCTCTCGGCCCCAGATCTTGCCCTGACGCAAATCTCGGTCGAGGTGGTGACAATGATCCTTTTGTTGCTGTCGCTGAACTTCCTGCCGACCGAGACACCGTGGGACAGCAGCGCGGCGCGGCGATGGCGGGATGCCGCGATTTCCGTCATTGCCGGTCTTGGTACTGGCGCGCTGGTCTACGCGATGATGATGCGCGATTTTGCATTCCCAACGATTTCAGAATTCCATCTGGCCAATTCCTACAAGGGCGGTGGCGGCACCAATGTGGTCAACGTGATCCTCGTCGACTTCCGGGGTTTTGATACGTTTGGCGAGATCATCGTGCTGGGCATTGCCGCGCTGATTATCTTTGCGCTGACGGAATCCGTGTTAAGCACCAATGTCCGCAGTTACCTGCTGAATCGCAAACCGCACTGGCCACAGTCCGGTGATTCACACCCGCTGATGATGGTTGTGGCGACCCGCGTGATGATGCCGATTGCGCTGATGGTCGGGGCTTATATTTTCTTCCGTGGGCACAACCAGCCAGGAGGCGGATTTATCGCCGGGCTGATCGTCGCCATCGCCTATCTGATGCAATACATGGCCAGCGGCTATACTTGGGCGATTGAACGGCAGCGGTTTTATTACCACGGCACCATTGGCTGGGGCGTTCTGATCGCCGCAGCAACGGGTCTGGGCGCCTGGTTCAATGAACGCCCCTTCTTGACCAGTGATTTCGGCTATCTCCACTGGCCCCCGCTTGAGGAATTCGAATGGGCCACCGCCATGCTGTTTGACACGGGCGTGTTCCTTGCGGTTCTGGGCGCGGTCATGCTGGCGCTCGACAGCCTGTCCCGCTTTGCATGGCAACCCGGAATGGCACAGGAATTTCCGATGGATATCAATCCCCTGCGGGACTCTCCACCGGAACAAGAACAAGAGAAGGAGCAGGCCTGATGGAAGCGCTCGTAGCCTCTGCCGTCGGTATCTTGACCGCTGCCGGAATATTCCTGATCCTGCGCCGCCGGACGTTCCCTGTCATTCTGGGCCTGTCGCTGATCACTTACGCAGTCAACGTGTTCCTGTTCGCGACCGGGCGTCTTGCGCTGAACGCCCCCCCGGTTCTGAACAAATACAAGGACGTCGCTTATACCGACCCTTTGCCACAGGCGCTGGTGCTAACCGCAATTGTGATATCTTTTGGGATGACCGCGGTGATCGTGATGATTTCGCTCAGCGCGTACCTGTCCTCCAAGGATGACCATATCGACATGACAGCGCAGGACAGCGTGGACGAAGCAGGAGAAGACGCATGAACCACTGGATCGTTGCGCCGATCGTCCTGCCCGCGATCCTGGCTCCGTTTAGCATTATGGTCCTGCGATACCATCTGGATCTGCAGCGCATCTTTTCCGTTGCCGGTGTTGTGGCCTTGCTTGGGATTGCGCTGACAATCACGGCGCAGGCTTCGGGCGGAGATATTCAGGTTTACGAGCTTGGAAACTGGCCCGCCCCGTTTGGCATTGTCATGGTACTGGATCGAATGTCGGCCATGATGGTTCTACTAACCGCGCTGCTGGCCTTACCGATTGTCCTCTTTGCAATAGCTTCGGGCTGGGATGATAGGGGCAAACACTTCCACGCCCTGTTCCATTTTCAGCTTATGGGTGTCTGCGGCGCATTCCTGACCGGAGATGCCTTTAACCTTTTCGTGTTTTTTGAAGTTCTGCTGATCGCCTCTTACGGTCTGATGACCCATGGTGGCGGTGCGGTACGGTTGAAGGCGGGTGTGCAATATGTGGCTTACAACCTGTTGGGATCGACCTTGTTCCTGTTTGCGTTGGGCACGATCTATGGTGTGACCGGGACACTGAACATGGCGGATATCGCCATAAGGGTTGCCGAAATCCCGGCCGAGGATACGGCATTGTTGCGGGTTGGCGCAGTCCTTTTGCTTTTGGTCTTTTGCATCAAGGCCGCCGTTCTGCCCCTGCATTTCTGGCTACCTGCCAGCTATGCCAATGCGCCAATGCCCGTCGCGGCCCTGTTTGCAATCATGACAAAGGTCGGGGCTTACTCGATTCTGCGGATGTTCACACTGGCCTTTGGCCCCGATGTCGCAGCGACCGAGGGTCTGGCGGGTGAGTGGTTGCAACCTGCTGCACTTGTCACTTTGGCTGTCGGGACTATCGGCATTCTGGGGTCAATACATATCGCCCGCATGGTGGCGTTCTGCGCGATTGCATCCATGGGCACCCTGTTGATCGCAATCTCGCAATTCACGCCTGACGCAACAGCCGCAGCGCTGTACTATGTGTTCCATTCGACACTGGCGACAGCCCTGCTGTTCCTGGTTGCCGATCTGGTGATGGCGCGGCGGGGCGGGGCCATCGCACCAACGCCCCCCATGCCGCAAAGCGGGCTGGTGTCCGCGCTGTTCTTCGTGGGGGCGATTGCAATGGCGGGAATGCCGCCCTTGTCCGGCTTTATTGGCAAGCTGCTTGTGCTAGACGCCTCGCGCGATGCTTCCGATGCCACGATGGTCTGGGCCGTGATTCTGATCAGCTCTTTCGTCACAATTATCGGACTGGCCAGAGCCGGGACATTGATCTTCTGGAAAAGCCATGACACTCAGGCTGTTCCAATAGAAATGCCCGCGGAAAACGAGGCTGCCCCTGAACCGGTCGCACCGGAACCGCAACCCGGTCTTGCCTTTACCGCCGTTTTCGGCGCCGTAGCCGGCCTGATCCTGCTGACATTGTTTGCGGGCCCTGCGCTGGAATATACAAGCCAAACCGCAGAGCAGCTGTTCACGCCTGAAAACTACATCTCTGCCGTATTGGGAGGGACCGAATGATGAAACTGCTACACCGGATATTTCCGCACCCTCACCTGACCATTTTGTTGACGATCGTCTGGATCCTGCTGGCGAACAAGCCGTCGCTGAATTCTCTGGTCTTTGGCCTGATCCTTGGGATCATCATTCCCTTTGTCACACAACCCTACTGGCCCGACAGGCCCAAGCTGCGCAACTGGCCAATGGTCGCCGAGTACATGATCGTAGTGCTGTGGGATATTGTCGTCGCGAATGTGACCGTGGCCCGCATCGTCCTGTTCAAGCGCAATGAAGACCGGCAGCCCAACTGGGTGTGCATTCCACTGGAGCTTCGGACACCCGAGGCCATAACCGTGCTGGCCGGGACCATCACGATGACACCCGGCACCGTCAGTTGCGACCTGTCGGCACAGGGGCACAATCTGCTGGTTCATTGCCTGGACGCGCCGAACCCAGATCAGGTGCGCGACGAAATCAAGCAGCGCTATGAACGTCGCCTGAAGGAGATTTTCGAATGATCGAATACGCTATCTACTTTGCATTTGCCTGTTTTGGCGCGGCGATCATGATGTGTCTGTGGCGGATCATTACCGCGGACGGCGTTGGGACCCGGGTTCTGGCCCTGGATACGATGGTCATCAACACGATTGCCCTGATGATCCTTTATGGCCTGTCGAAAGGGACCGAGATTTTCTTTGAAGCGGCCATGATCATCGCGATGCTGGGTTTCGTCTCGACCGTCGCATATGCGCGTTTCATGCTACGCGGAAATATCATCGAATGAGGGCGATATGACATTTATTGCAGAGCTTCTGATCGCCATTTTCCTGATAGTCTCGGGTATTTTTGGGTTTGTCGGGTCCTTCGGCATGATCAAGCTGAATGACCCTATGTCCCGCCTTCATGCGCCGACCAAGGCGACTACTTTGGGGGTGGGCGGGGTATTGCTGGCTTCGATCACCCATTCCGTTCTGCTGGAAGGCAAACTGTCGCTGCACGAGCTTCTGATCACGCTGTTTTTATTCCTGACGGCTCCGATCACGGCCCTGTTCATTGCAAAATGGCACATTCACCGTCATGAACTGCCCAGTGACCTGCCCGATGCTGGCGAGGATGAGCTTTGGGCCACCCATGCGGTCGAGCAGGTCGAGGATGTTCCGGACCACAGCGCGAATTAACACAAATGCACACATCTCCGCTGCCCCTGACCCGTGATCTGGTTTTAATTGGCGGCGGCCACACCCATGCCCTGCTGCTGCGCAAATGGGGAATGAACCCTTTGCCCGGCGCCCGGGTAACCGTGATCAACCCCGGCCCTACCGCCCCCTATTCCGGGATGTTGCCCGGATATGTCGCCGGACATTACGACCGGTGGGAGCTGGATATCGATCTTGTCAGACTGGCCCGTTTCGCAGGTGCGCGAGTGATCTTGGGGGCGGTCAATGGCATCGACACCGAAACACATGAAGTGCACGTCCACGGGCATCCTCCGGTAGGCTTCGACGTGGCTTCGGTCAATGTGGGGATCACGTCCGACATGCCCGCCTTGCCGGGCTTTGCGGAACATGCAGTGCCAGCCAAGCCGCTGGGACCTTTTGCTGCGAAATGGGCCGAGTATCTAAAGGGTCAAGGCCCGGCCTCGGTCGCTGTGATAGGTGGCGGCGTCGCGGGCGTCGAACTGGTCATGGCGATGGCACATGCGTTGAAGGCCAGGGGGCGGGCGGCACAGATTACCCTGATCGATAGTGCCGCGGCCCTGACTGCAACCAAACCCAAGGCGGCGGCAACAATCCGGATTGCAATGCACGACCTTGGTGTAGAGGTGATTGAAAACGCGGTGATCACCCGGATCGGGCAAGATCACGTGGAACTAAAGGACGGGCGCACAATTCCGGCTGGTTTCGTGACCGGTGCCGCCGGAGCCCGCGCCTATGACTGGATCGCAAACACAGGGCTTGACCTTCAGGACGGACACATCCGCGTGAACGGCTATCTGCAATCCAGTGATCCGGCTGTGTTTGCCGCCGGGGATTGTGCCCATCTTACGGACAACCCCAGACCGAAGGCTGGTGTCTATGCGGTGCGCGAAGCGCCGGTTTTGTACGATAATCTTCGCGCAGCGCTTGGCGCGGGGCGGATGCAAAGATACACACCGCAAAAAGACTATCTCAAACTGATCTCACTGGGTGGCAAGTCAGCACTGGCCGAGCGTTTGGGAACATCGTTCAGCGGCCCGTTGATGTGGACATGGAAGAACCATATCGACCAGACCTTCATGAACAAGTTTCGCGACCTGCCGCAAATGACACCACCCGCTCTGCCGCGCGACCGGGCCGCCGGGCTTGATGGGATTTTGGGTGAAAAGCCCATGTGTGGCGGATGTGGAGCAAAGGTCGGGCGCGACGCATTGCAGATCGCCCTGAAATCCCTCCCCGCCCCTACTCGTACCGACATCACCGCCCTACCCGGCGACGATGCCGCGCTTTTGCAAACAGGCGGGGCGCAGCAAGTCATGACGTCCGACCACCTGCGGGCTTTCACCTACGATCCCGCACTTATGACGCGTATCGCCGCCGTTCACGCCCTGGGGGATATCTGGGCCATGGGGGCCGCACCTCAGGCGGCCACGGCAACAATCATCCTGCCCCGCATGTCTGCCGCCCTGCAAAGCCGCACAATGTCCGAAATCATGTCGGTCGCGAGTGACGTCATGCACGCTGCGGGCGCGGAAATCGTCGGCGGGCACAGCTCAATGGGCGACGAGATGACGGTCGGTTTCACGTTGACCGGCCTGTGCGAAGCTACCCCGATTACATTGGCGGGTGGTCAGCCGGGGGACCGTCTGATCCTGACCAAACCCTTGGGAAGCGGTGTTCTGATGGCGGCGGAAATGGCCGGTCTTGCCGAGGGGGCCTGGGTCGCGGCAGCCTGCAAACATATGACACAGCCCCAAGGCGATGCAGCCCGCATTTTGGCCAACGCCCATGCGATGACCGACGTGACCGGATTTGGTCTGGCCGGGCATCTGCAAGGCATCTGTGACGCATCTCATTGCGGCGCTACGCTTGATCTGGACGCGGTAAATGTGATGGACGGTGCGCTTGCGCTGACGGATCAGGGGGTCCGGTCAACGATTTTTGCCGACAACAACGCGATTGCGCCCGATCTTCCGTCCGGGGGCAAGGCGGCGCTGCTTTTTGACCCGCAAACAGCCGGGGGTTTGCTGGCCGCCGTGAATGCGAAGGACGCCGAAACCCTTCTGCAAGATCTTCTGGACGCGGGATATCCGGCAATGATCATTGGCCAGCTGACCGACACACCGGGTTTGCGCCTTCAAAGCTGATCCAGCAGGCTTTCAATTTGCGCGGCCGCGTTGCTCAGCCCCGTGTTGTCCAAAGTTTCCACATCAAGACTGGCCAACACTTGCACCGGGCGGGATTGCCGGGATTTGGTGTATGCGGGATCATAATGCTGTTCCATCAAGGC
Source organism: Ruegeria sp. BHSB056 (assembly GCF_059613305.1). Classification (NCBI taxonomy): domain Bacteria; kingdom Pseudomonadati; phylum Pseudomonadota; class Alphaproteobacteria; order Rhodobacterales; family Roseobacteraceae; genus Ruegeria; species Ruegeria sp. BHSB056. Next base: position 29,088 of record NZ_JBXWSG010000014.1, read on the forward strand.
CCGTGTCAGCGCCTGTTTTTGACCCGCATCAATCAATCGCAGCCATCCGTCCACGACCTCATGCCCGCGATGGAACCGCAGCGGTGACAACCGGTCCCGCAATCGGTCACTGTCAGACAGAATGTCGTCATAAGCCCGAACCAGGTAGGCAGAACGGGCTTCAATTGAAGCCGTAATGTTCACACGCGGAGCCTTGCACAACGCGTTCCAAAGGCTGGGCGGCAGGATCAAGCTGCCAATTTTGGATGATTCCGCTTCGACCACGACTGAACGCGCCGGATCCATTGAACACAGCACAGCGGACAGGGCAGATTCAAACCCCTTCTGACTGGGCTGCCCCCCTGGCCTTTCGCCCAGCAAGGACCCGCGATGGTTGGCCAGCGCTTCAAGGTCCAGAATCTGTACGCCTCGTGCGTGCAACAGAGCCAAAAGATCGGTCTTTGCGGTGCCCGTGTAGCCATCCAGTGCGATCAGCCGATGTGGCAAGGGATCATCGTACAAATAAGCGTTCACCAATCGACGGTAGGTACGATAGCCGCCGTCTACCACTTCGGCGCGCCAGCCAATTTGCTGCAACATCCATGTGAAAGATCCGGAACGCTGTCCACCGCGCCAGCAATAGACCAAGGGGCGCCACGCTCCGTCATGATGGCTGAGGTGATGTTCGATGTGATTGGCTGCATTGCGGAATACCAAAGCAGCGCCCAGCTTGCGCGCCAGAAAGGGGCTTTCCTGTACATAAATGGTTCCGACCCGGGCGCGTTCCTCGTTGTTCAGCACCGGCAGGTTCATTGCACCCGGCAGATGATCTTCGGCAAACTCGGCAGGGCTGCGAACGTCGATCACGGTATCATAGCCGTGCGCGTAAAGTTGGGTCAGGTCAGGAAATTTCAGAGCCATGCCGAAGGTCTAGCTTGCCGCGTTTCCAATGAAAAGGTCACGCGTCATACGGTTCGATCAGCTCAGGCCCGCTGGCCCGGTTCGAGTTCACCGCAGGATCGACCCGGTGGAAGGTCAGCACGTCCTCGTGCCCCGGCTGCATCAGTCGTGCGGCCCCTTTTCCGGCTTCACCCAACCATAGTGGCCAGTCTTTCGGTTCTACGATCAAGGGCATTCGCTGATGAATGACCTCAAGCCTTTTGTTGGCAGCCGTCGTCACGATTGCACAAGTGCCCTGCCGTTCGCCTTCAGGACCCCAGTCCTGCCAGACCCCGGCAAAAGCAATCGGAGCTTTGTCCTGACGGTGGATATACCAAGGCAGGCGCGTTCCCTGTTTCGTTTTTGTCCATTCATAGAACCCAGTCGCTATGATCAGGCAGCGGCGCGTCCGGCAGGCATCACGAAAGGCGGGCTTGTCCGCCAGGGTCTCGGCCCGGGCGTTGATCAGCAACGGCCCCGCTGTTTCGGTCTTGTACCAATGTGGCAGAAATCCCCAGCGCAGCTCGTCCAGATGACGGCCTGTTTCGCCACTCCGCACGACATGTACCTGATTTGTCGGACAAACATTGAAATTCGGCACCACAGGTAGCGCATTTGCCGGGCGCGCCGAAAACAGCTGCGCCATCGCGTCGTTGGGAAGAGTTACTGCAAACCGTCCGCACATAGGTAATGAACCACCGATACAATGCTAAAGCACCGAATTCCGACTTTTATTAGGAACCGATACCAATATTCGTACTGGGTCAACCGCGCTCTGGCCGGAATACGATTTCAGCTGATCGGTTCCCAAAAAAACAAAAAAAGCCGCATCACGAGGATGCGGCTTTTGTCTTTTCTATGAACACAGTTACTTCTGTTTGATACGCCCGTCGACATAGGGCTGATAGGGCGCATTTTCCGCCAGGTATTCCGCGGTGACATCCGCAAGGTCCGGGCCGAAGTCATAGGCGTTCTTGTCGTCGCCTTCGAACATCTTGTACCCGTCACCGCCGTTGCGGACGTAGTTGTTGGTGACGACCAGGTAGGTCTTATTCGGGTCGATCGGAACAAAACCGTCACCCTCGGCAACCATTACCTCGCTGACGCGTCCCTCGTTCGGCGCAACGCTTGGATCCCAAGTGAAGCTTAGGCCGGCGACCTGCGGGAAGCGACCTTTTACTTCTTCCACCTGACTTACACCATTCTCAAGTGCGTCAATGACACCCTGTCCGCTGATTTCAAAGGTCGACAGTGTATTCTGGAATGGCAACACAGTCAGAACCTCGCCCATGGTCACATCACCGGGGTCTATGGACGCCCGCAATCCACCCGAATTGGCAATCGCGATCTGAACGCCCTGATCCGCCACGCGCGCCAGCATCGCATCCGCAACCAGGTTGCCCATCTGACATTCCTGCACGCGACAAATTGAGCGATCCCCTTCAATGGCTTCCGCAGCGCTCGCAACGACCTTATTGCGGATTTCATCCAACGGCACCGCCAGTTCCGCAATACGGTCCAGCGCCGCCTGATCCTCGGTCACTGCGTTGTCCATGATCAAAGGCTCGCCAGCTGCCTCGATCACTTTGCCATCGTCATCGAAAGTGACGTTCAATTCGCCCAGAAACTTGCCATAAGCATAGGCCTGAACGATCTGTACGCCGTTTACCACTGTTGGGTACGGACCTGCCGCCTTATCCGACACATTCGAAAGATACGTGTTCGAATGTCCGCCGACGATCACGTCAACACCAGTCGTCTCTTGCGCGACACGCTGATCGACGCCATAGCCGGAATGGCTGAGAACGATGATCTTGTTGACACCCTCACCTGTCAGTTTATCGACTTCGGCCTGCACAGCTGGCACCGGGTCCGAAAACGTGACATTGGGGCCGGGCGAGGCAAGCTCATCCGTGTCGATTGGGGTCAGGCCGATCAAGCCGATCTTCTCGCCGCCTACTTCGATAACGGTCGATTTCTTGATCCTGTCTGTCAAAAGCTCTTCGTCGTGAATATCGGCGTTGGACATCAGGACCGGGAAGTCGACCGAGTCGATGAACCCCCGCAACACTTCGGGGCCGTCATCAAACTCGTGGTTACCAACGGTCATGGCGTTATAGCCCAGCTTGTTCATGAATTCGGCTGCGACCTTGCCCTTGTAGTAGGTATAGAAAAGGGACCCCTGGAACTGGTCACCTCCATCCACCAGAATCGAGTTTTCTGCCCGTGCGCGCGCATCGGCAACTGCCGTAACAAGGCGCGCCGAGCCGCCAAAGCACTTACCTTCTGCATTGTCTTCCTCACCGCATCCGCTGTCGTATTTGTTGATCGGCTCAAAGCGCGAATGGAAATCGTTGGTGTGCAGAATCGTCAGCTTGTAGTCGGCTGCTGCGGCACCCGCCGTCAGGCCCAGCACCGCGACCGAAGTTAAAAATCGGGTCAACATCTTGGAACTCCCTGTTATTATTGCCGGGGATCGTGCGCTTATGTCGACCGAGAGTCAAAGGAGAAATCCAGCTTGATTCCAAGCGCCGTGCGGGGCATCAGGTCATCATGCTGATCTACAAGATTTTCCGAGCCGTCGAATGGGCTGAACTGCAAAGTCTGGGCGCCACAGACGGAGCACCCATTGACGTGTCAGACGGGTTTGTTCACTTTTCCACCGCTGAACAAGCTGCTGAAACCGCCGCCAAGCATTTTGCGGGCGTTGAAGGGCTTACGCTGTTGGCCTGCGATGCTGATGCCATGGGCGATGACCTGAAATGGGAAGTGTCGCGAGGAGACGCCCTGTTTCCGCATCTGTATCGTCAGATCAGGTTAAGCGATGTCGTCTGGGCGCGCCCCCTGCCTTTTGTCGGCACGGCACATCAGTTTCCCGAGGATATGGCATGACATCCTATGTCGATCCGGATCGCGCCCAGTTCGAGGCATTCAAGGCTCTGGAGCGCGACCAGCCGATCGAAATGCTCAATCTGGTGAAATTCCGCGCCGAGGCGCAATATCCCAAATCACATGAATTGGCTGGCGCAGGGCTGACCGGGGCGCAGGCTTATCAGAAATACGGGGTTGAAACCGCCCCAATCATTGACCGTATCGGGGCAAGCATCCTGTGGCGGGGTGCATTTGAAACGACACTGATCGGACCGGCTGATGAGGTATGGGATGCCGTCTTTATCGCACGCTATCCGACTGCATATGCGTTTCTGGAAATGGTGACTGACCCGGTGTACCGGGCAGCGGTGGTCCATCGGCAGGCTGCGGTAGAAACCTCGCGCCTGATCCGGTGCGGATCAAGCAAAAGCGGGAAAGCGTTCGGATGAAACTGACCGAGAAGTTCGGGCTTGCGGCCCTGCACTGCATGGATCCCGAAACCGCCCACGGGATGTCGATCAGGGCTTTGAAGGCGGGGCTTGCGCCTGCGCAGGGGCCGGTGACAACACCGCGTCTGAAAACCAGCCTAGCCGGGTTGGACCTGCCTAATCCGGTGGGTTTGGCCGCGGGTTTCGACAAGAACGGCGAGGTTCTGACGCCGCTGTCGCGCGTAGGATTCGGTTTCATCGAAGTCGGTGCTGTCACACCACGCCCGCAACCGGGAAACCCTAAACCCCGCCTGTTTCGCCTGACCGAAGACAAAGCGGCGATCAACCGTTTTGGCTTCAACAACGAAGGCATGGAGGTGATGGCAAAACGGCTTGCTGATCGCCCCCAAAATGCGGTGATCGGCCTGAATCTGGGTGCCAACAAGGACAGCGAGGATCGCGCAGGTGATTTCGTCAAGGTGCTGGCGCATTGTGCCCCTCATCTGGATTTTGCCACCGTCAACGTGTCATCCCCGAATACGGAAAAGCTGCGGGATTTGCAGGGCAAAGCAGCGCTGAGCGCGCTTTTGAGCGGTGTGATTGAAACCCGTGATGCGCTGCCTCGCCCGCTGCCTGTCTTCCTGAAAATCGCGCCGGACCTGACCGATGCCGAATTGCAGGACATTGCCGAGGTTGCGCGCGAGACCCATGTGGATGCCGTGATCGCCACCAACACCACCCTGTCGCGTGACGGGTTGCGCAGCTCGCACAAAGGTGAAACCGGTGGGCTGTCCGGCGCACCGCTGTTCGAGAAATCAACACGTGTTCTGGCACGGCTCAGCCAGTTGACCGAGGGTGACATTCCCCTGATCGGCGTGGGTGGCATCAGCAATGCGGAACAGGCCTATGCCAAGATTTGCGCCGGGGCATCAGCTGTGCAGTTCTATACGGCGATGGTGTATGGCGGCATTTCTCTGGCGGCGGACATTGCGAACGGGCTGGATGAACTGCTGGCCTGCGACGGCTTTGACAATGTGGCTCAGGCCGTCGGCAGCAAACGAGAGGACTGGCTATGATCGAATATTGGCACAACCCGCGCTGTTCAAAATCCCGCGCTGGTCTTGCATTGCTGGAAGAAAATGGTGCACGGGTCACGGTGCGCAAATATCTTGAGGATGCACCATCAATTGATGAGCTGCGAGCGGCACAATCCGCCTTGGGGCTTTCGCCCGTCGAGATGATGCGCACCGGAGAATCCCGGTTCAAGGAACTGGGGCTGACAAAGACCTCGCCAGACGACGCCCTGATCCGGGCCATGGCTGAAAACCCGATCCTGATTGAACGTCCGCTTGCCATTGCGGGCGATAAGGCTGCCATCGGGCGTCCACCGGAAAACCTTCTTACGCTGCTCTAGGCCACCTGCGCCTCGAGCTTGGGATAGCGCCACCCCAAAGTCACGCCACGTGCGATGTTAAGCACCATCAACGCGGCCCACAGGCCGTGATTTCCGAAACTTGGCACCAGAATGAACAGCGCAACCAGATAGATAGCGACCGATTGGAACATCGCGCTACGCATGGCCCGGGTCCATGTTGCACCTATGTAGATGCCGTCAAACATCCAGCTTGCCACGCCGATAACGGGTGCCAATGCGGCCCAGACAAGAAACTCGCGCCCGGCCTCGCGCACCTGCGGCGATGTTGACATGAGGTCGATCAACGCCGGTCCGGCGACAAAGAAAACCACACCCAGTAACAGGGCACCCCCAACACCCCATTGCGAGGTCATGACAGACGCGCGGCGCACCTGATACCTGTCTCTGGCACCCACCGCGCTTCCGACCAGCGCCTCGGCGGAAAAGGCAAACCCGTCCAGCGCGAAAGCTGTGATTTCAAGAAACTGAAGCAGGACCTGATTGGCCGCCAGATTGACATCACCCAGATCGGAACCGACGAAAAGAAAGGTCGTGAAGGATCCGGTTAGCAAAACCGACCGGATCATGATATCGCCGTTGACCTGCAACATCCGGCGCAGTCGGGCAGCGTCAAATATGCGGGCCCAGTCGCGCCAGATTCCGTCTTCGAACCCATCCCGACACAGCCAAAGGCCCAGCGCCAGACCTGTCCATTCCGCAATCAAAGTGGCTATGGCAACCCCTTCGACACCCCAGCCAAGACCAAGCACAAACCACAGGTCCAGAACGATGTTCAATCCGTTCATCCAGACCTGAAGAACAAAAACCCCACGCGTGCGTTCAACCGCAATCAACCATCCGGTAACCGCATAAAGCGCGATAGTTGCTGGCGCCCCCCAAATTCTAATCTCAAGATAGGCGCGGGCGAGCGTTTCGACCTCGGGACTTGCCGGGGAAAGGGCGAATGCACCGGCGAACACAGCCACTTGCGTGAGGATAAAGAACAGCCCGGCCGCGCCGCCAAGCATCAGGCCGCGCATCAGCAATGCCCGGGTTTCAACAGCGTCACCTGCCCCGCGTGCCTGCGCCGCCATCCCGGTGGTTCCCATCCGCAAGAAACCGAAGATCCAGTAGATCGTTGACAGGATCACTGCACCGATCCCGACCGCACCAATAGGCGCAGCCTGCCCCAACTGGCCGACAACGCCGGTATCAACTGCCCCCAGAATCGGAACGGTGGCGTTCGACAGGACAATCGGCACAGCGATCTTCAGTACCCGTCGATGCGTGATGGGCGCCGAGGCGTCCTGCAAGGTCAGCTCTTGCCCCGAGGCGGTTGCGGCATCAGGAAATGCCCGGAGGCCTGCGCAAACAGTTTCGCATGATTGTCCTGCCAGGCTTCAACCCGTACCGAGGCGTAACGCCGCCCCGACCGGCTGATAAATGCCCGCGCATAGGCGTCTCGCGGCAAGCCCGAACGCAGATAGTCGACGGTAAAGTCGATCGTCTTGGGAAACCGGATGCTTTCGTCTGACACGATTGCGTCTGCATCGATCTCTCCGCTTTCGATACTTGGAAACATGTGTTCCCAGCTCAGCGTGATAACGGCTGTCACTTCCAAAAAGGCAGCCGTCACACCGCCATGAATTGCAGGCAGAAACGGGTTGCCGATCAGCTTGTCATCAAAATTCAAAACGCCGGTCAGCTCATCCCCGCGCCTGTCAAAACTGATGTTCAGGAAACGTATATACGGTACGCCGTCGACAAGCGCACGCAGGGCTGCATCGCGGCGCTGCTTGACCACCTGCATCGGCTCGGGACGAGGTCTTGGCATATTACTTCCCTTCAACCGTAAAGGACCCTGAGGCTGTCGCCACCGGCAGGTCCGTGTCGTTGTCCATTGCGGTGGCCCGCACGAAGGCAACGTTTCGCGTGATATGGTGACAGACGGCATGTGCAGTAATCGTCTGACCTGGCGTCGCCGCGCGCATATAGTCTATCCGCAGATCGATTGTTGCGGTTCCTCCGGGGGCCGATGGGTGGCTCATCACCGCAGCGCCACAACAGGTGTCCAGAATCGTGGATATCGCTCCCCCATGAATCACCGCTGTACGCGGATCCCCGATCAGGTCTTTGTTGTAGGGCAGAGTTATCTCTGCCTCACCCTCGCCGATCTGCGTGAGCGTAAGGTTCAATGCCCGCGCATGGGGGATCGCCTCGATAAACTGGCGGGCTAAAACTGTCTTATCGACCATAAGTATGCGTCCTGTTCTCTGCACCGCCTTTATGAGCCGGTGTTCCAGTAAAGAGCAAGCCTGCCTGTTGCGCTTGGGATCGGGACCGCCTAGGTTGCTGACGAGGAGACCGGGAATGTCCAACAACCGTTTGTCATTCAAAGAAATGTGCGCCGAGTTTGACGTGACGCCGCGCACCCTGCGCTACTACGAATATATCGAGCTTTTGCAACCGGACCGCGAAGGGCGTTCGCGCTTTTACGGGCCCCGGGAATGCGCGCGGATGAAACTGATCATGCGCGGCCGAAAGTTTGGTTTTCCTCTAGAAGAGATTCGCCAATGGCTACTGATCTATGAAGATCAGGGAAACGAGGCCCAGATGGCCACCTTTGTCGAAATGGCGGACCGCCAGATGAGTGAGCTTCAGCAGCAGCGACAGCAACTGGATGAGGCAATGGACGAACTCAAAAGCCTGCGCGACCAAACGGCCAAGTCGCTGGAATAACCTTTTCCGATATTTCATAATCAAGCATTGCAGGTGGCAGAACCTGTCGAAACCGGTGCGCATCCCCTTCAAGGCACCCGTTTATTCATGCCGGAAATCAGTTGACGTAACGGTAACAAAATTACGCCGAAAGCCCCTTACGTGCACGGATGTTACGTCAACTTAAAAGTGACGCAGCGTCTGGATTACGTAAACGTCACTCACATGTTGTAAAGCACCCACCAACTGCGCAACTCATGTTTCATGACGCCAGTGACGAGAGTATGACGAATGACCGAAGATGTGATGACCATCCGCGAGATGTGCGAGACCTATGATGTCACACCACGCACCTTGCGGTTCTATGAGGCAAAGGAACTACTGTTCCCGATCCGCGAAGGCCAAAAACGTCTGTTCACCAAACGTGACCGGGCGCGGCTGAAGCTGATCCTGCGCGGCAAAAGATTCGGGTTCAGCCTCGAGGAAATTCGACAGCTGCTGGATCTCTACCATGTGGGCGATCAACAGGTCACCCAGATGAATCGCACTTATGAAATCGCGTGCGAGCGTCTGGCTGACATGGAATCGCGCCGCGAAGAGCTGACGCAGGCCATCGACGATCTGAAAGAGCAGTTGCGCTGGGGCGAGAAAGTCATCGCCTCGATGAAACAGGAAAAGAAGGCGGCCGAGTAACCTCGCCCTGCCTTCCGGACATATGAATTAAGGGAGCTTCACATGCCCGTTTACAACGCGCCAACCAAAGACATGCAGTTCATTCTGCACGATGTTCTGAAAGTCTCACAGTCGGACATCCCCGGCTATGACGAACTGGATGCCGAATTCACCGGCGCAGTTCTGGAAGAAGCAGGCAAGGTTGCCGCCAACGTCCTGCATCCTTTGAACGTTGTTGGCGACACCGAAGGGTGCCGGTTGGAAAACGGTATTGTGTACACCCCTACCGGGTTCAAAGACGCCTTCGAGCAGATGAAGGAAGGTGGCTGGACTGGCCTCGACATGCCGGAAGAGTATGGTGGCCAGAACATGCCCTACGTGATCGGCACAGCCGTAGGTGAGATGTTCTCGGGCTCCAACCAGGCTTTCACCATGTACCAGGGCCTGACCCATGGCGCAGCCTCGGCCATTCTGGCGCACGGAACAGACGAGCAGAAGAACAAATACCTACCCAACATGGTCAGCTGTGAATGGACCGGCACCATGAACCTGACCGAACCGCATTGTGGCACCGATCTGGGCCTGATGCGCACCAAGGCAGAACCGCAGGGTGATGGCAGCTATAAGATATCAGGCCAGAAGATCTTTATCTCGGCTGGCGACCACGACATGGCAAACAACATTGTCCACCTGGTGCTGGCCAAGATCCCAGGCGGCCCCGAGGGCATCAAAGGCGTGTCGCTGTTCATTGTGCCCAAGTTCATTGTGAACGAAGACGGCAGTCTGGGCGAACGCAACGGCGTATCGGTCGGCAAGATCGAAGAGAAAATGGGCATCCACGGCAACTCGACCTGCGTCATGAACTATGACGAAGCCACTGGCTGGCTGCTGGGCGAAGAGCACAAGGGCATGCGCGCCATGTTCACCATGATGAACGAAGCGCGTCTGGGTGTGGGTATGCAGGGCCTGTCGCAAGCCGAAGCGGCCTATCAGAATGCTCTGGAATACGCCAAGGATCGTTTGCAGGGTCGCGATGTAACCGGTGTCAAAAATCCGGATGGTCCGGCCGATCCTCTGATCGTGCATCCAGATATCCGTCGCAACCTGATGGATCAGAAAAGCTTTACCGAAGGCGCGCGCGCGTTCATCCTTTGGGGCGCGACCATGATCGACAAGGCGCACCGCGCGGGAGACAAGGATGCGGACGGGCTGATCTCGCTGCTGACTCCGGTCATCAAAGGGTTTCTGACCGACGAAGGCTACGACATGACTGTTCAGGCGCAGCAGGTTTATGGCGGCCATGGCTACATCGAAGAATGGGGCATGTCGCAATATACCCGCGACGCCCGCATCGCGATGATCTACGAAGGCGCAAATGGCGTTCAGGCGCTTGACCTTGTGGGTCGCAAGCTGGCGCAGGATGGCGGCAAGCACGTCATGGCGTTTTTCGAGATGGTCAAAACCTTCTGCAAGGATAACGCGGGCAAGAACGAAGCATACGACAAAGCGTTCATTGAACCGCTGAAAGCTGCGTCCAAGGATCTTCAGGCCGCAGGCATGTATTTCATGCAGGAAGGCATGAAGAACCCGAATAACGCACTGTCCGGTTCTTATGACTTCATGCACATGTTCGGCCATGTTTGCCTGGGCCTGATGTGGGCGCAGATGGCCAAGGCCGCGCAGGACGCTCTGGACAATGATGCGTCGGACAAGGAGTTCTACGAGACCAAGATCAACACCGGCCGCTTCTACATGGCGCGTCGCCTGCCAGCGACCGCGATGCATCTTGCGCGCATTCAGACCGGCGCAGACACGGTAATGGCACTGGACGCGGCGAACTTCTGATCTCAGTCTGGGTCCGGGCAACACCCCCCGGACCCAGTTTACCGAAGGAGACCAAATGCCAAAACGTTTTCGCCTGACCCGCCGTTTCCCGGTTGCGATGACTGAAGACGGGTATCGCAAGCTCAAAGCGTTCGCGCGGGATGCTGGTCTGGACGAAGGCGAGGCGCTGTCTTTCTTGTTCGAGAATTTCAACAGCGTGATTGATGAGGAGAACCTGACCCACCGCCTGCGCATCTTCAATTCCGAACTTGAGGCACGGAAAAGATGAGTTGCTGCAAAGAAAACTCAACGGCGACGCTAACTTGAATGCCGGACGCCTCCGGCGGGAGTATTTATGAAAAGATGAAGCGGCGATGCGTCCCTGCCACCGGGCGCACTCGCCATCAGGACAGGAACGACTTCACCTTTTGCGGTCATCGGCTCTCCAGCCTGTACCGCATGACCACTGAATACGAAGATGGTTGATGAAACGTAACCTACTGCCCTTCATCTTTTCAAAAATACTCAAATCCAGCCTAGCCACATGCGCCTTGGGAGGGGCGAGCACATGACCATCAAACTTCATTGCTTCGGAGAAAGTGGAAACAGCTACAAGGCTGCTTTGGCTCTGGAAATGTCCGGTTTGGAGTGGGAACCGGTCTTTGTCGATTTCTTCAAAGGCGTAACCCGCACGCCGGAATATCGTGCTGACGTAAACGAGTTGGGTGAAGCGCCTGTTCTGGTCGATGGAGATTTTCGCACCAGCCAATCCGGTGCGATTCAAGCCTATGTCACAGAGAAATCCGGCAAGTTCGGCGGCAAGGACCGGGAAGAAAACTACGATATTCTGCGTTGGGTTTTGTGGGACAATCACAAACTCAGCTCCATGGCTGGTTTGACGCGGTTCCTGATCAATTTCCTACCCGAGCAGCACCGCAACCCTGATGTCATTGCATTCAATAAAGGACGTTTGAAAGCAGCTTATGAGATCCTGAACGCGCATCTGGAAGGACGCGACTGGATCGTCGGCGACGGCGTAACCAACGCCGACCTTAGCTGCTGTGGTTATCTGTATTACCCTGAACCATTCGGTTTTGACCGTGCCGACTGGCCCCATATCGACGCCTGGCTGACCCGCTTGTCCGAACAGTCCGGTTGGAAGCACCCCTATGACCTGATGCCCGGCAACCCGTCGGATCGAGCTTGAGGAGAAAACCCATGACCGAAGCCTATATCTATGACGCCCTGCGCACGCCGCGCGGCAAGGGCCGCAAGGATGGCAGCCTGCACGAGGTAACCTCGGTGCGCCTGTCCGCCCTGACCCTGAACGCGGTGAAAGAGCGCAACAACCTGGAAGGTCACGCCGTCGAAGACGTGATCTGGGGAAACGTCACGCAAGTGATGGAGCAAGGCGGCTGTCTGGCGCGCTCGGCGGTTCTGGCATCCGACCTCGATCAGTCGATCCCGGGTTTGGCGATCAACCGTTTCTGCGCCTCGGGCATGGAAGCTGTGAACCTGGCCGCAAACCAGGTGAAAGGCGGCGCAGGCGATGCCTATATTGCGGGTGGTGTCGAGATGATGGGTCGCGTGGCCATGGGCAGCGACGGTGCAGCAATCGCTGTTGACCCCTCGCTGGCGATGGAGACCTATTTCGTACCTCAGGGAATCTCGGCCGACATCATCGCGACCGAGTATGGCTTTACCCGTGATGACGCGGATGCGCTGGCGGTTGAATCGCAAAGACGTGCGGCGGCAGCATGGGCCGACAACCGGTTTGAGAAATCCGTGATCACCGTCAAGGATCAGAACGGTCTGACCATTCTGGACCGCGATGAATACATGCGTCCGGGCACCGATATGCAGAGCCTCGGCGCTTTGAACCCGTCATTCGCAATGATGGGCGAACAGATGCCTGGCTTCGACAAGGTTGCGATGCTCAAATACCCCCATCTTGAGCGCGTAAACCACATCCACCATGCAGGCAACAGCTCGGGCATCGTGGACGGAGCCGCTGCTGTTCTGATCGGCAACAAGGAATTTGGCGAGAAATACGGCCTGAAGCCGCGTGCCCGCATCAAAGCAACCGCCAAGATTGGCACCGATCCGACCATCATGCTGACCGGCCCGGTACCGGTGACCGAGAAAATTTTGGCCGACAATGGCATGAAGATCAGCGATCTGGACCTGTTTGAAGTGAACGAAGCCTTCGCCTCGGTCGTGCTGCGTTTCCAGCAGGCATTTGATGTCGATCCTGCACTGGTCAACGTCAACGGCGGCTCGATCGCGATGGGTCACCCGCTGGGTGCCACGGGTGCGATGATCATTGGTACGCTGCTGGATGAGCTTGAGCGTCAGGACAAGGAAACCGGTCTGGCCACGCTTTGCATTGCATCCGGCATGGGTGCGGCAACCATTATCGAGCGCGTCTGATGCCCAAGCTGGATCTTTCTCAGATCCCGTTTCAGGGCGGCTCGGCCTATCCCGGCAAGCTGGCCGAAGCGACTGCAGGTCGCTTCGCGCAGCGCGTGGGCGATGCGGGCGGGCTGACCCAATACGGGGTCAACATCGTGCGGCTGGAACCGCAGGGCCTGTCCTCGCTGCGGCATTACCATATGAAACAGGACGAGTTTGCCATCATCCTCAGCGGCTCGTGCACGCTGGTCGATGATGATGGCGAGCACGAGATGCAGCCCGGCGATTGCGCCGCCTGGCCCGCAGGTGAGGCCAACGGCCATCACCTTGTGAACAAGACCGATGCGCCCATGACCTTTCTGGTGGTGGGCACACGGACCCCGACCGAGACTGGCTATTACAGCGACATGGACATGATGGTGAAGGTTGATGAGAACGGATTCTCCTTCACCCGCAAGGATGGCAGCCCGCTGACGGCTGACCAGATTGGAGATGACAATGACTGATTTCACTCTGAGCAAAGACGCCGATGGCGTCGCCACGATCACCTGGGACGTGCCCGGGAAGACCATGAACGTGATGTCCTTTGACGGACTGGCAGAATTGAGCGATTGCATCGATCAGGCGCTGGCCGACGATGAGGTGAAAGGCATCATTGTTACTTCGGGTAAAGAAGGGTCATTTGCGGGCGGCATGGACCTGAACCTGCTGGCGGTGATGAAAGAACAGGCGGGCGACAATCCGGCCAAGGGTCTGTTCGAGGGTACGATGAAAATGCACGCCCTGCTGCGCAAGATCGAACTGGCGGGCATGGACCCCAAGACCAAGAAAGGCGGCAAGCCGATTGCAACCGTTCTGCCCGGGACCGCTGCGGGCATCGGTATGGAACTGCCCCTGTCCACCCATCGTATCTTTGCGGCCGAAAACCCAAAGGCAAAGTACGGCCTGCCCGAGATCATGGTCGGCATCTTCCCCGGCGCGGGCGGCACCACGCGGATGGTCCGCAAAGTCGGCGCCATTGCGGCGGCTCCGCTGCTGCTTGAAGGTAAGATGCTGGACGTCAAGAAAGCCAAAGGCGCAGGCTATGTTGACGAGATCGCAGCCGATCCAATGGCGGCAGCCAAGGAATGGGTGCTGAACGCCAAGGACGCCGATCTGGTCAAACCATGGGACGCAAAGGGTTATAAGATGCCCGGTGGCGCCCCCTATCATCCTGCGGGCTTCATGAACTTCGTTGGCGCGTCGGCGATGGTGAATGGCAAGACCCAAGGGGCCTTCCCGGCAGCCAAGGCTCTGCTGAGCGCGGTTTACGAAGGCGCTCTGGTAGATTTCGACACCGCGCTGAAAATCGAAGCGCGCTGGTTCACGTCCGTGCTGATGAACCCGTCGTCAGGTGCGATGATCCGGTCGCTGTTCCTGAACAAGGAAGCACTGGAAAAAGGAGCCGTGCGCCCCGCTGGTGTCCCGGACCAGTCAGTCAAGAAGATCGGCGTTCTGGGCGCGGGCATGATGGGGGCTGGTATCGCTCTGGTATCCGCGCAGGCCGGTATGGAAGTTGTTCTGATCGACCGCGACCAGGAGGCTGCGGACAAAGGCAAAGCCTATACCGAGACCTATCTGGACAAAGGCATGAAGCGCGGCAAGGTCACGGCTGAGAAAAAAGAGGCCATGCTGGGTCGCATCACTGCAACGCCGGATCTGGACAACCTGAAAGGGTGTGACCTGATCATCGAAGCGGTCTTTGAAGACATGGGCGTCAAGGCTGAGATGACCAAGAAGGTCGAGGCGATTATCCCCGAAGAGTGCATCTTTGCATCGAACACATCGACCCTGCCGATCAGCGATCTGGCCAAAGCCTCGGTTCGGGCTGACCAGTTCATCGGCATCCACTTCTTCTCACCGGTCGAAAAGATGTTCCTGGTCGAGATCATCAAGGGCAAGGAAACCGGGGATCGTGCAGTGGCCAAGGCGCTGGACTATGTGCGTCAGATCCGCAAGACCCCGATCGTGGTCAACGATGCGCGTTTCTTCTACGCAAACCGCTGCATCATTCCATATATCAACGAAGGCGCGCGCATGGTCACTGAAGGCGTCAGCCCCGTTTTGATCGACAACGCCGCGCGGCAGTTGGGCTTCCCGGTCGGTCCGATCCAGCTGACCGACGAAACCTCAATTGATCTGGGTGCCAAGATCGCCCGCGCGACAAAGGCGGCGATGGGCGATGCCTATCCGGAAAGCCCCTCGGACGATCTGATCTTCTGGATGGAGGAACAGGGCCGTCTGGGGCGCAAGGCAAATGCCGGTTTCTTCGACTATGACGAGAAGGGCAAGCGCGTCGAATACTGGAAGGGCCTGCAAGACAAGTATCCGCTTGCCGATGACCAGCTTGACCTGATCGAAGTGCAGGAACGTCTGATGTTTGCTCAGGTTCTGGAAGCTGTCCGCGCGCTGGAAGAGGGTGTTTTGGAAGACATCCGCGAGGGTGATGTCGGTGCAATTCTGGGCTGGGGCTTTGCCCCGTGGTCGGGTGGTCCGTTCAGCTGGCTGGACATCATCGGCACGCCCTACGCGGCCGAACGTTGCGATCAATTGGCCGAGAATTACGGTGAACGCTTTGCCTGCCCGACGCTGCTGCGCGAGATGGCAGAAAAAGGTCAGAGCTTCTACGGTCGCTTCAACCCTGAAGCAAAAGCCGCTTAATCCAATGACGCGGGCGCATGTCACCATGCGCCCGCATCGTTCTTGTCAGTGTTTGGTTAGATCTGCCATTCGGGCCGCAGGAACAGAACCGGCGCGCTTGGGCGTCCCGGTCGACCCGGTCGCCTGACCCCAAACGGCGGGCGGATCGGAAATATCGGTTCCTGGGGAATGGGTGCAGGCAGCGCACCCAATGGGTTGGCAAGAGCCGACATATCGCCCTTGCTTATAAGTGAGTGGATCAGGTCGGAGGCCACCTCTTCGGTTGCGACATCGTACCGTGTTCCGGTGGTTGCACCGCGCATGTTGAAGCGACCGGACGGGCAATAGGCCTGCAATCCGCCCTCGACAAAAATCACCTGATCATCATCAAAGAACAAGGAAAACACTTCGAAAGACGACCCCGGTGCCTGTGACGTCAGGTGACCGGCGCCGTTCAGCAAACGCGCTGGCACCACCGAAGGGCCATCGGCCTTGGCGTCGATCCGGGACAGGTTTAGCGCCATGCCCTGTTCGGGCATCAACCAGACAGGTCGCCCGTTATACGCGGCGCGGGCAGGCACGAGGACCGGCAGGAACTCGACCCGGCGTTCATCGGCTGGAATGACCACAACGCTTATCGAGATGCGCCGTACCTCTTTGAACCCGTGATCGAGGGTTCTAACCAGATCACCCACCGTGATCCGTTCGACCGGCTTCCACCCGGCAGTCGTGGCGATCTTGGTGCCGTGCAAAAACCCGCCACGGCGCGCATTTACCGCCTGTTTTGTGTTGGTTCGATCAACTTCTGGCAGCTGATCCAGATAAACAGAAATACTAGTTACTTCGGACACGTGCCCTACCCCCTTTTGGCACAAAACGGTTATGCCAATGAGCTAACACCAAAAATTCGGCCCGTCACATTTCAGACATATTTGCGCCCAATTTTGACCAATTCCGCGTAATTACCGAGGGTTTTCGTGAACACTCTATTAGCCTCACTGGGCATTTTTGCCATTTCTGAAACGAAGGCGATTTTGTCGAACTCCCGAATCCGGGGCGTTGCATCCGGGTAACGTGGTAGATGGCCGTTCAGCCTTGGGCGCGCAGTCAGCCCAAGATGCGTCAGGCAACTTTTTTCTGGTCAGATGATCGGCTGGCACGCCACCCCAGCAACAGACCCGCTGCCGCAATCATAAGGATGCCCGAAATCTGAAAGACGCCAAGGGTTTGCCCAAAGGCCACAAATGCGAAGAGCGGGCCGAAGATCATGACAGAATACTCGAACACCGCCACATAAGATGGCTCGCCTACCTGATACGCCTTGATCAGCATGAAAACCGCGATTGTTGAACCGATAGCCTGAGTAACCAGCCACGGTATGGCAGGCCCCATGTTCCAAACCCATCCACGCGAGACAAAGCCATCAGCACCCTCTGCCGTGACGAGCGGTGAGATTGTCAGAAACGCAACCCCCATCGCACCTGCCACACCCAGAGTAATGACCATGATGGCCAGCATGGCCACAGTGCTTTCCTGAGAACAATGCGTACGCGTGAGAATCGAGCTGAGGGCATAGAAAAACCCTGCCGCCACAGGCACCAGCGTGCGCAGGTCAAAATCGCTGGGGTTTGGCTGAAGTACCAAAAGGATACCCGTAAATCCAATCAGTACGGCCAGTATGCGCCACGGCCCTATTGGTTGCCTGAGCACCAGAGCGGAGATCAACAGCACAAAAATCGGTGAGGTGAACAACCCTGCCAGCGCCTGTGCAATTGGCATCATGGCAAGAGATGCAAAATAGAATAGCATCGCCGTGGTAATCAGCACGCTGCGCAAGATGACAGGCCCCCACCGCACGGGCCTCAACCCGCCCAGCCCCAGAAACGACAGGCCAACAATCAGCGGCAGCATCAACAATGCACGGGTCAGATGAAACTGCCACAGCCCGACGGTTTCGGCCAAAAGGATCACAACATTGTCGATGACGCCGATAATTGCCATGGCACTTACCATCAGGGCCGAAGCCAGAACAGCAGAAGATGCGGAATGCGCCTGCATGAAGTCGTGTCCTGATTGCGATGGTGGGCCGACTGTTTCGATCCATTCGGGTATCCAGCACAATTCACAACGACTGCGCAACAGGTTTGCGCCCTGCGATTTCACCATGCTAAGCTGTAACAAAACAAATTCGAGCAGACCAACCCAGATGACGGCCCTGAAACAGTACCAGCGGATCGAAGCCACCGGTCTGTGGCGCCCCTCGCCCGATGAACAGCGGCGCGAGGTTGTTGTGTCTATCGGCGAAGCCACCCTAACCATTTCTGATTTCAATGACAGGGCGCTGACCCACTGGTCGCTGGCGGCACTTGAACGCCAGAACCCCGGTTCCTTTCCGGCCATATTCAACCCGGACGGTGATCCGGATGAAACGCTTGAGCTGGCCGAATCCGAAACCACGATGCTTGAAGCGATCGACCGATTGCAGCGCGCTATAGATCGGTCCCGCCCCCACCCGGGGCGTTTGCGCTGGCTGAGTGTCGGAGGCGTCGTGGCCGCTGTGCTGGCCCTGTTGCTGTTCTGGCTGCCCGGTGCGCTGCAAAACCATGTTGTCTCGGTCGTGCCCCAGGTCAAGCGGCAGGAGATCGGCGATATGATCCTGCATCGGATCGAGCGTGTTTCGGGCCAGGCCTGTACGTCGCGGGATGCAGGGGATTCATTGGAACAGCTGGCCCGGCGCACTGGCGTACGGCAGATCATCATTCTGCCAGCAGGCGTTCAAGACAGCCTCAGCTTGCCTGGCGGCACTGTCCTGCTCAGCCGTGCTTTGGTCGAGGATTACGAAGACCCTGCTGTCGCAGCGGGTTATGTGATTGCAGAACGGGCGCGGGCCGCGCATAAGGATCCGCTTGATGACCTGCTGGACAGAACCGGCGCGACCTCTGCCTTCAGGCTGCTGACAACCGGCGGACTGACGCCCGAGATTATCGACACATATACCGAGCAGGTCCTGTCACAGCCCCGTCCGGCCATTTCTGACGACGACGTGCTGGCGATGTTCTCGCAAAGCGCGCTTCCCTCAACCCCCTACGCCTATGCCCGTGATGTGACCGGCGAAACGGTTCTTGGCCTGATCGAAGCGGATCCGATGGCGGGAAGGGCGCTGGAACAGGTGCTGCCGGACCGCGACTGGGTCCGGCTACAGAATATTTGCGGCGAATAAACCGGATCACTTGGTTCCGAACATCCGGTCACCGGCATCCCCCAGACCGGGCATGATGTAACCTTTCGCGTTCAACTCGCGGTCCAGCGCTGCCGTGACGATACGCACGTCAGGGTGTGCTTCTTTCATCCGCGCCACACCTTCGGGTGCCGCCAACAGGCACAGAAAGCGAATATCCGTCGCCCCGGCCTGTTTCAACAGGTCAATGGCTGCGGCCGAGCTGTTACCAGTCGCCAGCATCGGATCCACCGCAATGACCAAACGGTCCTTCAGGCTTTCGGGGGCCTTGAAATAATACTGTACGGGTTTCAGCGTTTCTTCGTCGCGATACAGGCCCACAAAACCGACGCGTGCTGAAGGCACAAGTTCCAGCACCCCATCCAACATCCCGTTTCCGGCGCGCAGGATTGACACCAGCGCCATTTTCTTACCTGCCAGTATGGGGGCGTCCATTTCTTCCATCGGCGTTTCGATATTGCGCGTGGTCAGGGGAATGTCGCGCGTGACCTCGTAGGCCAGAAGCAATGTGATCTCGCGCAGCAACTGCCGGAACCCGGCGGTCGAGGTGCCCTTGTCCCGCATGAGCGTCAGCTTGTGTTGCACCAGCGGGTGATCGACGACGGTCAGGTGTTCGCTCATGTGTTCTCCAATCTTTTCTTGACCCGCGCGCGGGTGTCATCATCACAGAAGGCCGCGTTCAGGGCCGTCTCATTCAATGCCGCAAAATCCCCGGCCTCCCAGCCGAACGCCGCGTTCAACATCTCATATTCCCGCCGCATGGTCGTGTGAAAAAACGGAGGATCGTCGGTGGAAATCGTAACCTTTACGCCCGCATCGCGCAGTTTCGCGATGGGGTGGGCGGCAAAATCTGGGAAAAGACCCAGAACCACATTCGAACCCGGACACACCTCAAGCGTGATATCCCGGTCAACCAGTTCACGAACAAGATCAAGGTCTTCGATGGCGCGGACACCGTGCCCGATACGCTCAACCCCCAGATCGCGCACAGCGTCGCGCACACTGTCAGGACCGCCAAACTCACCCGCATGCGTGGTCAGGCGCAGCCCGGCTTCGCGGGCACATTCGAAAGACCATTTGAAGTCACCCTGCGTGCCAATGGATTCGTTGCCGCCCATGCCAAAACCGGTGATCCAGTTTCCGGCGGTCTCGGCCGCACAATGGGCACTCCGCCTGGCTTGTTCGGGGCCAAAATGGCGGACACAGGTAACGACACCGCGCAAGGTGATATTGAATTTACGCTCGGCTTCGTCTGCCGCATCCTGAATGGCATTCAGATAATCCCGCCACGCATGCAGGTCGCCACCGCCGCAAAAATCAGGGCTGAGAAAGGTCTCGGAATAAACCACGCCATTTTCAGCGCTTTCCTCAAGAATGGCCAATGTCAGCCGCCGGAAGTCTTCGGGCGTTTTCAGAACTTCGCAAGCGGCTTCGTACACGCTCAGGAAATGCGCGAAATCACGAAAATCATAAGATCCGTCCGGTTTGAAGATACCGCTCAGGTCAACGCGTTTTTCGTGGGCAAGCTGACGGATGAAGGCCGGAGGTGCCGCGCCTTCGTGGTGAAGATGCAGTTCGATTTTAGGCAGTTCTGCAACGCTCATAGAAAATTCCTTCCCGGCCCTTGCGCCGGAATGTTCAGATGATGGGCAATGCTGGCCGCAATATCGGCAAAATCCACTTGCCCGATCTGTCCCGCACCCTGCCCCGCAATCAGAACCGGTACCTGTTCACGTGTGTGATCCGTTCCAGTCCAGCTTGGGTCATTGCCATGATCAGCTGTTAACAGCAACAGATCGCCTGGGTGCAGCTTCTTCAGGATATCCCCGATCTCGCGGTCGAACCATTCCAACGCGCGCGCATATCCGCTGATGTCGCGGCGATGCCCATAAAGGCTGTCGAATTCGACAAAGTTGGCGAAGGTCAGACTGCCCTCTTCCGCCTCGTCCACAAGATCAGACAGGTGCTGCATCAGCTGGGCATCCGACCCTTTGCGCAGCGTGTCGATCCCCTGCATCGAGAAGATGTCGCCGATCTTGCCCACTGCATGAACCCGTCGCCCTGCATCCTGCACCCAGTTGGTCAGCACCGGTGCCGGGGGCAGAATGGCGAAATCCTTGCGATTGGTCGTCCGTTCGAACCCCGTCTCAGGCGTTCCGACAAAGGGGCGCGCTATAACACGCCCCACTTTCATCTTGTGCAATCGCGGAGCAAGCGCGCGGCACATGTCCAGCAACCGTTCCAGCCCAAAGCTTTCCTCATGCGCCGCGATCTGAAACACGCTGTCAGCGGATGTATAGCAGATCGGCCAGCCGGTGCGCATATGCTCAGCGCCCAGCTCGGCGATGATCGCTGTCCCCGACGCGTGGCAGTCACCAAGAATCCCTTCGGTCCCGGCAGCTTCGGCTGCCGCGCGGCTCAATTCCGCTGGAAAAGCCGGAACCGTGTTTGGAAAGTAATGCCAATCCCAGGGCACTGGCAGGCCCGCCAATTCCCAGTGGCCCGAGGGCGTGTCCTTACCCGGCGAATGCTCACGCGCGTAGCCCCATAGTCCAGCAGGTTCGGCATCGAGGCCCGGAGTGGCCTCTCCAGACGCCAGCCGCACAGCCGCACCCAAACCCAGCGCGTCCAGGTTGGGCAGGTGCAACGGGCCGGTGCGCCCCTCTTCTGCACGGCCCTCCGCACAAGCTTGGGCGATATGGGCCAGCGTGTTTGCCCCGGTATCCGGGACATCACCGTTGAAAAACTGATCTGCGTCGGGTGCCCCACCTATTCCAACGGAATCCATAACCACAAGGAATGCACGGCTCATACGCTGATCCTTTCGTGGATCAGATCGGGCAGCTTTGGAACTGTATCGCTGATTGCCACCGCGCTCAGCACAGTTTCCGCTGCCCGCCGTGCAGCGTCTTCCCGTGCAGCGTGGACCACGGCAATGGGTGAACCTTTTGAAACACGATCCCCCAGCCTGAGGATGTTGGATATTCCTACGGCCGGATCGATCTCATCGCTTTCGACCTGACGGCCGCCACCCAGCGCGACGACCGCAAGGCCCAGAGCCTCTCCGTCGATGGCGGAGATGTAACCGTTTTCGGGGGCAGGAACCTCCTGAATAACGCTCGCCTCAGGTAGGAAACGGGTCCAGGTATCGACAAATTTCACAGGACCACCAACCGCTGCCATCATGCGGCCAAACCGTTCGGCAGCGCGACCGTCACGGACGACCCTGGCGATCTGCTCGCGCCCCTCCTCGACCGAGTTGCATATGCCTGCATCAGCCAGCAGGACGCCGCCCAACTCGGCAGAAATGTCCACCAGTGGCGAAGCGTCAGGACCGGTCAGAACCTTCATCACTTCCGCGACCTCCAGTGCATTACCCAGCGCCGGGGCCAAAGGCTGGTTCATGTCCGTGATCACCGCCGAAGTCCGGCACCCGGCCGCGTTCGCTGTCTCGGTCAATGCTGTGGCCAGCTTACGGGCATCCTCAATTGTTTTCATAAAGGCACCGCTGCCGACCTTGACGTCAAGAACCAACGCATCCGGGCTGGCCGCCAGCTTTTTGGACAGGATCGACGCTGTGATCAAATCCAGACTTTCGACTGTTGCCGTTACATCCCGCACTGCATAAAGCCGCTTGTCCGCCGGTGCAATCTGGCCCGTCGCGCCAACGATGGCCGCGCCCGTTTCGCGCAATATCTGCGCAAGTCGGTCCTGACCGATCTGAGTGCTGACCCCCGGAATCGCCTCGAGCTTGTCCAATGTTCCACCCGTGTGCCCCAAGCCCCGACCCGAGATCATCGGCACATACGCACCGCATTCCGCCAGCGCCGGAGCCAGCACAAGGCTGACGCAGTCCCCGACCCCACCGGTCGAGTGCTTGTCGATCACCGGCCCGTCCACATCCCAACTGAGAACATCGCCGCTATCGCGCATCGCAATCGTCAAGTCCGCACGCCCCTGAGGACCCAGCCCTCCCATACAGACGGCCATGGCAAACGCCCCGGCCTGCGCATCGCTGACGCTGCCGTCTGCCAACCCTTGCGCGAACCAGATCAGCTCGTCGCTGCCTGGAACTTCGTGCCTGCGCAGTTTGGCTATGATTGAACGGGCGTCCATGCGTTCAGACATCCTCCATGTGCGACGCGTCAAACGCACCCGGCAGCAAATCTCCGATGGTTGTCTCAAACTCCGCACCATCGACGGTTGCCAGAGTGACCTTTACATCGCGCTTGCCAAACTCGGCCAGCTTCTGACGGCACCCACCGCAAGGCGGCACAGGCTGAGGGCTGGAGGCAACCACGTAGATTTCGGTCAGTTCCTGCTCGCCCGCGGCCACCATTGCGGCAATGGCACCTGCTTCCGCGCAGGTCCCCTCGGGATAGGCCACATTCTCGACGTTGCACCCGGAAAAGACATGACCCGACGAAGACCGAAGCGCTGCGCCAACTTTGAAGTTCGAATATGGCGCGTAGGCGTTTTCCCGGACAGACAAGGCAGCGTCTTTCAGCGACATGGCGATTCCCCATTTTTTGATCATCTGGTCAGAAATTTGCACGCTAACGTATTAAGGCGGGGAATTTGAAGCCCCCGACCCATGTTTTTCGCTTAACCCAGCGTTGTGTTGAAGGTACCGGGTAAGGTGACTTCCAACAATTCGATATTGTCTGTTGGGTCGGACAGCCGTGTGCGCATCCCAGGTGGGATGACGAAAGCATCCCCTTGCTCCAGCCGGTAGGGCTCACGCCCCTCTCCTTCCAGGGTGACCTCGCCGTCCATCACAAAGGTAAAGTGAATGTCGGTGTCATGGCTGGCCCATTCCGGATCCCCAGACCCTTTGCGCACAACCTGCACCCCAGCAACGCCCTTGGTGTTCTCGGCAATCGTGGTGTCGCGGCAGATGTACCCCGGCAGACGGAAGGGCATCCACTCGGCGTTCTTGGCCTGATTGTAGACGAAACGCTGACCCTGCCATTCGCGGTCCGGGCGGATGTGCGGAGTGGGAAGTGTCATGTCATGGTCGATCTCTGTGACATGCTCAGCCGGCACTCCGATCTCGATGACCTGAACATTATCAGAAGCTTCGAGAACACGGTGCCGGATTTCCGGTGGTTGAATAAAGCAGTCCCCCGCTGTCAGACGCATTTTCTCGCCCTGATCCTCATAGACCACATCCACCCAGCCATGGATGCAAAAGATCAACTGAAACCCGACCTTGTGAAAATGCACCATGTCCGGAACCGGCCCACCATCGGGAATGCGGATATGGCTGGCAATAATCGACCCACCCAACCGATCCGGCACCAGATCGCGATAGTGCATCCCGGCCCGACCAATGATCCAGGGGGCCTGATCCTTGAGCCTGCGCACGACAAAGGAATGCACGGTCTCTGGCATCACCAGTGGCGGATTTCGTTCTTCAACTTCGATCCGGGTGCCATTCGGGGCCACCAGAACGCGTTCACCACCGGCGAAATCTGACGGATTATCCGTCAGGATACGCAATGTTCCTGGGCTTTCCGGTGCGTCTTTTTCAATGCGCAACCGCACACCATGCCCCGAAAACACCGCGACACGCGGATCGTCAGCGGGATAAATCATGTCCATCTTCATCCCCAGTTTCTTCGTGTAGAAGGGGATGTCGTCGCGAATTTCCTGTGTGGGCAGGCGAATTTCAGCGTGCGTTTTCGCCAGATCGGATGTCTTGGTCATCAGTATTCTCTTCGTATTGCAACTTTGGCCATCCGATCAGAACAGAGGTCAAAATGCCAACCGAAAAGAACATCCCCGGCATTTCTTCCACAGCGAAGAACGGCATTTCAATGACCACGGGTAAAACTCCGCCGTTCAGCGCGGTGAATTTGACCAATACCTGGGTGACAACAACCACCCAGCACCGCTGCAACCAACATCCAACCTACTGATCCCTCATTCGTTACCAGCCGGGTCATCAGTTCTGAATGTCACGACAGCCTTGCCAGAGTGATCTTGGTCGTCGCAATGTGAAAAGGTGAAAATGAACTCAGACAATATCAATCCGGTTTCGCGGTTGCGACATCACGGCAGAGTTACGTAGCGTAGCCAAGTCCAAATAAATAGTTTAAGGCTAAATCAAATTCTCAATGGGAGCTGAATCGCCGATGTCTGACACCCCCAGCCTGCGACAAGCTGCGCTCGAATATCATGAATTCCCCAAACCCGGAAAGCTTGAGATCAAGGCTACCAAACCGATGGCCAACGGGCGCGATCTGGCCCGCGCCTATTCGCCGGGCGTGGCCGAGGCGAGCCTTGAAATCAAGGCCGATGCAGCCAATGCGGAACGTTACACGGCGCGCGGCAATCTTGTCGCCGTGGTTTCAAACGGCACCGCCGTGCTTGGCCTGGGGAATATCGGGGCACTCGCGTCGAAGCCGGTTATGGAAGGCAAGGCCGTCCTTTTCAAGAAATTCGCAGGCATTGATTGTTTTGATATCGAGGTCGATCAGCCCGATCCCGAAAAGCTGGCGGATATCGTCTGTGCCCTTGAACCGACATTTGGCGCCATTAACCTGGAAGACATCAAGGCCCCCGATTGCTTCATCGTCGAGAAACTCTGCCGTGAACGCATGAACATTCCGGTTTTCCATGATGACCAGCACGGAACCGCCATTGTGGTCGGGGCTGCGGCCAAGAATGCGCTACATGTGGCGGGTAAGTCCTTTGCGGATATCAAGGTCGTGTCGACCGGTGGCGGGGCTGCCGGGATTGCGTGCCTGACCATGCTGGTCAAGCTGGGCGTGAAGCGTGAAAACATATGGCTGTGCGACATTCACGGGCTTGTCTACGAAGGGCGGGCCGAGGACATGAACCCGCACAAGTCACAGTTCGAGCAGAAGTCGGACTTGCGGACGCTGGACGATGTGATCGGTGGGGCCGACCTGTTTTTGGGTCTCAGCGGCCCAAATGTTCTGAAGCCTGATATGGTCCGGAAAATGGCCAGCCGCCCGATCATCTTCGCCCTGGCCAACCCGACGCCGGAAATCCTGCCAGAGGACGCGCGTGCAGTAGCACCAGACGCAATCATCGCCACGGGGCGCAGCGATTTTCCCAATCAAGTCAATAACGTGCTGTGCTTTCCGTTTATCTTCCGGGGTGCGCTGGATGTCGGCGCGACCGAGATCAACGACGCGATGCAGATTGCCTGCGTGGATGGCATCGCTGAAATGGCGCGCGCGACCACAAGCGCCGAGGCGGCGGCTGCCTATAAGGGCGAGCAACTGACCTTTGGCCCCGAATACCTGATCCCAAAACCATTTGACCCACGTCTTGTGGGCGTGGTGTCCTCGGCGGTCGCCAAGGCCGCCATGGAAAGCGGTGTTGCAAAACGCCCTATCGAGGACCTTGAAGCCTATAAGGAAAAGCTCAACCAGTCGGTCTTCAAATCTGCCCTTCTGATGCGTCCTGTGTTCGAGGCCGCGGCCGTCGCATCCCGTCGCATCGTTTTTGCCGAGGGTGAAGATGAAAGGGTTTTGAGAGCCGCGCAGGCCATTCTTGAAGAGACGACGGAAACGCCAATTCTGATTGGGCGACCCGATGTGATCGAAACCCGATGTGAAAAGCTGGGGCTGACCATTCGTCCGGGCAAGGACTGTCAGATCGTTAACCCGGAGAACGACCCGCGCTATTACGATTACTGGACTTCCTACCACCAGATCATGCAGCGCCGCGGTGTGACGCCGGATCTGGCTAAGGCGATCATGCGCACAAATACAACCGCCATCGGCGCGATCATGGTGTATCGGGGCGAGGCCGACAGCATGATCTGCGGCACGTTCGGCGAATACCGCTGGCATCTGAACTATGTTGAGCAGGTGCTTGACGAGGGCAACCTGCGCCCGCACGGCGCGTTGTCGCTGATGATTTTGGAAGACGGCCCCCTGTTCATCGCCGACACGCATGTCCGGCAATTGCCGTCGCCGGAAGAACTGGCAGAAACCACCATTGGTGCTGCGCGACATGTTCGCCGGTTCGGGATCGAGCCTAAGATCGCCTTCTGTTCGCAGTCGCAATTCGGCAATCAGGCTGAAGGATCAGGCAAACGGCTGCGGGCGGCGCTGGAAATCCTTGATCGGCAGCCGCGCGATTTTGTCTACGAAGGCGAAATGAATCTGGATGCGGCGTTGGATGCAGACCTGCGGGCGCGTATCTTCCCGGCGTCGCGGTTGGAGGGGGCGGCCAACGTTCTGATATTCGCCCACGCAGATGCTGCCAGTGGCGTACGCAATATTCTGAAGATGAAGGCGGACGGGATTGAAGTTGGCCCGATCCTGATGGGCATGGGCAACAAGGCCCATATTGTTACTCCATCCATCACCGCGCGCGGTCTG
Organism: Ruegeria sp. BHSB056; assembly: GCF_059613305.1. Taxonomy (NCBI): domain Bacteria; kingdom Pseudomonadati; phylum Pseudomonadota; class Alphaproteobacteria; order Rhodobacterales; family Roseobacteraceae; genus Ruegeria; species Ruegeria sp. BHSB056. The sequence goes on from NZ_JBXWSG010000014.1 coordinate 56,625, forward strand.
CTGAACATGGCGGCGATTGCAGGAACACCCGTGGCGCATTACGGTTAACCGGGGGCAGCCTTGCTGGCGCCCCTGCCAACAGGGGGGAGCGCATGAAAGGACATTGCCACTGCAACGCCGTGCATTGGGAAAGCGATGCCCAAGCCGCGTGGAGCTGTTATTGCCACTGTTCAGATTGCAGGCGAAACTGCGCCGCGCCGGTCACGGCTTTTTTCGGGCTGCCGCATGAAGCAGTCAGATGGTTGGGTCGGGCACCAAAGATCTATCGTTCATCCGAAGGGGTCGAGCGTCTGTTTTGTGGCAATTGCGGAACCCAGATGGCCTATCGCACAGCGCGCGACAAGGTGAACATACATCTTTACACCGCAACGCTGGCCAACCCGGAATCCCTGCCGCCACAGTTTCACGTGTTCCACGCCGACCACCTGCCCTGGCTGAACCTTGAGGACAAGCTGCCACGATACGCCAAAACGGCTGGTTGAGCTGATTCTCGGAACGGCACAATATTTGCACGCAATGGTTTGCAATTTTGCAAAACTTTCTATTTCTGCGACAAAAACTGTGCTTCAACTGTAATTTTGCAAAAATTTGCAAGTCGTTTTTTGCCGATCTGCAAATTTTTTGCGATAAACTGACGCGTCGTCATGCGTCGCGCTTGCTCGGTTGTTTTCCGCGACCTAACACAATGTCCAAGCCGTTGTGAGGAGGACAAGATGGCGTATCAGGACGTTTATGACAGCTGGAAAACCGACCCCGAAGCGTTCTGGATGAACGCTGCAAAAGGGATCGATTGGGTCAAGGCCCCCAGCAAGGCACTGTTCGACGACAATGCGCCCTTGTACGAATGGTTCAGCGATGCGCGGGTCAATACCTGTTGGAATGCCGTAGACCGTCATGTGGAAAACGGGCGCGGTGAACAAACCGCCGTCATCTATGACAGCCCCATCACCCACACCAAGCGCGAGATATCTTATGTCGAGCTTCGCAACCGCGTGGCCACTCTGGCCGGCGCGCTGCGGGCAAAGGGTGTCGAGAAAGGTGACCGTGTCATCATCTACATGCCGATGATCCCCGAAGCGCTTGAGGCGATGCTGGCCTGTGCGCGCCTGGGCGCCGTGCATTCGGTCGTGTTCGGCGGGTTTGCCAGCAACGAGCTGGCTGTGCGCATCGACGATGCCAAACCCAAAGCAATCATCGCCGCGTCCTGCGGGATGGAACCGGGCCGCGTGGTACACTATAAGCCCCTGCTTGATGGTGCGATCGAACTGGCTAACCACAAGCCTGATTTTTGTGTGATCTTCCAGCGGGAACAAGAAGTTGCTCAGTTGATCGAAGGGCGCGACTTCAACTGGCATGGCTTCCAATACGGTGTCGAACCGGCTGAATGCGTACCGATCGATGGCAATGACCCGGCTTATATCCTGTACACCTCTGGCACTACGGGTGCACCCAAAGGGGTCGTGCGCCCCACTGCCGGACACCTTGTGGCACTGAACTGGACGATGAAGAATGTCTATAACGTCGATCCGGGCGACGTGTTCTGGGCAGCCTCCGATGTGGGCTGGGTCGTGGGGCACTCCTATATTTGCTACGCACCCCTGATCCACGGAAACACCACAATTGTGTTCGAGGGCAAGCCAGTCGGCACCCCGGATGCTGGCACCTTCTGGCGCGTGATCTCGGAACATAAGGTCAAAAGCTTCTTCACCGCACCTACGGCCATCCGCGCCGTCAAACGAGAAGACCCCAAAGGCGAATTGATCGGCAAATACGATCTGTCTCATCTACAGGCCCTCTATCTGGCAGGCGAACGCGCCGACCCTGACACAATTATCTGGGCACAAAACGCGCTGAAGGTTCCGGTGATCGACCATTGGTGGCAAACCGAAACCGGCTGGGCCATAGCCGGAAACCCGCTGGGTATCGAAGAGCTTCCGGTCAAGCTGGGCTCGCCCGCAAAACCGATGCCGGGTTATGACGTGCAAATTCTGGATGAAGGCGGTCACCCGATAAAAGCCGGTGAACTGGGTGCCATCGCGGTCAAACTGCCCCTGCCCCCAGGCACCTTGCCAACACTGTGGAATGCCGAAGCACGATTCAAGAAATCTTATCTTGAACACTTCCCCGGATATTACGAAACCGGCGATGCCGGGATGATTGACGAAGACGGGTACCTCTACATCATGGCGCGCACCGATGACGTCATCAACGTTGCCGGCCATCGCTTGTCGACGGGTGGGATGGAAGAAGTGCTGGCCGCCCACCCCGATGTGGCTGAATGCGCGGTGATCGGAGTTTCGGACCAGCTGAAGGGGCAGATGCCGGTTGGCTTCCTGTGCCTGAATGCTGGTGCCACACGGGAACATGGCGATGTGGTTCAGGAAGTCGTCAAAATGGTTCGGGAAAAAATCGGACCGGTGGCTGCCTTCAAACTGGCTGTTGTTGTCGACAGGTTACCCAAGACCCGCTCCGGTAAAATCCTGCGCGGCACGATGGTCTCGATTGCCGATGGGCAGGATTATAAAATGCCTGCAACGATTGACGACCCGGCCATCCTCGATGAAATAAAGGAAGCATTGCAGACAATTGGTTACGCCAAGTAACCATCGGGCGGCACAGGCCGCCCATACCATGTCCGCCCTTGCAACCTGATTCTGGGCCCCTACTGTCGCAGTAAGACAGTGAGGGCCCATGACACATACCGATATCTGGCGTCTCAGCGCCACAGAGCTGACCACCTTGACCCGACGCGGCGATCTGAGCGCGACCGAGGCGGTTCAGGCCTCGATTGATCGCATGGACGCGGTGAACCCCGCGCTGAACGCGGTCGTCGAAGATTTGCGTACCGAGGCCCTGGAACGCGCGCAGTCGCTTGATGCTGCACGTGGGCGTGGTCAGCCGACCGGCCCGCTGCATGGTGTACCGGTAACAATCAAGGTGAATGTCGATCAGAAAGGTCACGCTACCACCAACGGTGTCATTGCGCTGAAGGATGTGATTGCACCGGATGACGCGCCGGTGGTCAGCAATTTGCAAAAAGCGGGGGCCATTGTGATCGGGCGAACGAATACGCCCGAGTTTTCCTTCAGGGCCGACACCGACAACCCCCTGCATGGGCGCACATTCAACCCGTGGGGACGGCACATTTCACCCGGAGGATCATCCGGTGGCGCTGCTGCCGCCGTGATGGCAGGTGTCGGTGCGCTGGCCCATGGCAACGATATTGGCGGCAGCCTGCGCTTTCCGGCAGCCGCCATCGGTGCCGTGACGGTCAAACCGGGTTTGGGGCGCGTTCCCGCGTGGAACCCAAGTCATAAGGCCGAACGCGGATTGCTGGCGCAATCAATGTCGGTTCAGGGCCTGATTACCCGGTCGGCTGCGGATCTGCACCTGTCCATGCCCAGCCTGATCGCCACCGATGCGCGGGATCCGTTCCACGTACCAATGCCCTGGCGGGGCGAGCGTTTTGACCAGCCAATCAAGGTGGCATTCACCAAGAACACCTTCGGCTATGCGCTGCACCCCGAGGTCGAAAAAGCCCTCGACACTGCGCGCGATGCGCTGGTCGATGCAGGGTACGACGTTGAAGAGGTCGATCCACCCGATGTCTTTGAATGTGGTCGGATCGGGTATCGGACCTTGATGGGCGAAGTGCTGACCCTGATGAAATCAGACATTGAAGCCGCTGGGTCCAGAACCATCCGCGACATCTTTGACGTCTACTTTCAGGAATTCCCGCCCATCGTTGAAACAGAATTGGTTCGGATGCTGGCCAAGCGCAGCCATTATGCCCGTGAATGGTCCCTGTTTATGCAGGACTACCCGCTGGTTTTGTCCCCTTTCCTGCCACAGCCATTTTTCAAACCTGACCGGGACACCGAAGGCGCTGAAGGCGTGCATGATGTTTTGGGATGCGCTGTCTATTCCTATGCGATGAACTTTCTGGGACTGCCTGCAGCCTGCGTTCCGTCACGATTGGCCAACCTTCCCAAAGGGCCTCAACCTATCAATGTACAGATCGCGGCACAGCGCTGGCGCGAGGATTTGGCCGTGGATGCCGCCGCCGCGATAGAAGCTCGAGTGGGACAGATGTGTTTCCCGCTTTGGGATCACATGTAACAAAAAATAGACCCCGGGTCATTGTGCCCGGGGTCCAGCTGCTAAAATAAGCCCGGATTTCTGATGACGAGCGTAGCACCACCCACCCTCGCCAGCGCAAAATCTGCGCAACCATTCGAAAACACCGTTTAGGTGGCCACTCACTCCCACCTTGGCGTGTTCTCCGGACAAGTTCACATTAGCCAATCATTAAGGGAATTCCTGTGAACTGCTTCACATAGACTTGAGAAAAATTCGGGGATGGCCAATTTTACGTGAATTGTTCTGATATTAGACGTTCTTCCAACCCATGGCCGGGGTCGAAAAGGATACGGTGCGCAATAGCTGGTTCCGACCTGATCTCAACCCAGTCGATATCCGGGAAAGAAACGGAATCAGCAGCCACAATGACCGGTCGCTTGTCTGCTTCGACCACATCGAACCTGACTTTCGCCATTTTCGGCAACAAGGCACCACGCCACCGCCGTGGGCGAAACGCCGCGATGGGTGTCAGGGCAAGAACGTCTGCGCCAATCGGAACAATCGGCCCATGCGCGGAATAGTTATACGCGGTTGATCCCGCAGGCGTGGCAAGCAATGCCCCGTCACAGACCAGTTCGGCCATGCGTACCCGGCCGTCTACGCTGATCTTGAGCCTTGCTGCCTGAGGACCCGCGCGCAGCAATGACACTTCGTTGATCGCCAGCGCCTCGTGCAGTTTTCCAGATTGGTCCATCGCTTGCATGGCCAACGGGTTGATAACCTCTTCCTCGGCATCCTCCAGCCGCGCCATCAGATCGTCTTCGTGATACTCATTCATCAGAAAGCCGATCGTGCCGCGATTCATCCCGTAAACCGGAGTATCGAGATGCTGCACATTGTACAAAGTGTGCAACATGAAGCCGTCGCCGCCCAATGCCACCACAACATCTGCGTCCCGGGGTGCCACATTACCATATTTGGCCACCAGGATGTCACGCGCTGTTTGCGCCACTTTGACCTCGCTGGCGAGAAAGGCGATTCTCTTTTTCATGTTTTGTGGTTTCCGGTGTTGCACATTTGGTTCCGAAACAAACATACCTTTCCCCAATAGGCCAGTCTTGACGCCGCAGTTGGCCAAATCGTCGCTTTAAGCCTTTTGCGCGTGTGACGTTTCCGATAGGAAATCCGCAAGATTCTACCCAGCCATGTGGAGCGCCAATGAACGCCAATCTTCGTGACACCGGATTTTTCACCCAGTCCTTGTCGGACCGCGATCCTGAGCTTTTTGGCTCGATCCGGTCTGAGCTGGGTCGTCAGCGCGACGAGATCGAGCTGATTGCGTCCGAGAACATCGTCTCTGCCGCCGTGATGGAGGCGCAGGGTTCGGTGATGACCAACAAATATGCCGAAGGCTACCCGGGTCGGCGCTATTACGGGGGCTGCGAGTTTGTTGACATCGCCGAGAATCTGGCCATCGACCGCGCCAAGCAGCTGTTTGGCTGTGGCTTTGCCAATGTGCAGCCGAACTCGGGCAGCCAGGCCAACCAGGGCGTGTTCCAGGCGCTGATCCAGCCCGGCGACACCATTCTGGGCATGAGCCTGGATGCCGGTGGCCACCTGACCCACGGCGCGCGGCCCAACCAGTCGGGCAAGTGGTTCAACGCCGTGCAATACGGCGTGCGCCAGCAGGACAACATGCTGGACTATGATCAGGTC
>NZ_JBXWSG010000015.1:0-58991 GCF_059613305.1 Ruegeria sp. BHSB056
ACCGGCTCGCTCAATGCCGGGGCGGAAACGCGCATGTCGAAGCGGGACGGTAACGGCACGGCATCCGCAAACTCGACTGGCACAAACTCCACATCAGCGGCATCCCGAACCTCATCGGGTTCTTCCTCAGGCGCAAAACGGGGGTCACGGAGCCATTTGTGGATCAGATTGGTGTTCATCGAATACCGACGCGCCACCTGCGCAACCGATACACCCGATGCCCGCGTTTGCGCACAGATCGAACGCTTCTCGTCATCCGACCAAAACCGCTTCTTCTGACCCTTCTTGCCCGCCATAGAGCGCCCCATGATGTCCACTATCGATAGTGGACATCTTTAACACTCTCTCCCGAACGCCGTCAGAGCGGGGAAGCCGGACGGATACATTGCAGCGACTTCGGGTGTGAATCGATTGTCTCCAGCAGGGTTTGATCCACGCTCAAGACTTGCGAACCAATACTCATTCTAAACTGCATGGCTTACAATGGACAAACCTAAGCTGTTTTACATTCCGGACTCCGTGTAGCGTTCAATCCGCTAGCTTGACCTCGCGAAGTGCATTGTGGTTGAAGTACGTGAGGGCACCTTGGAATACGTTATTTGCGGTTGAAGACCTCTAGATCGAAATCCCAAATCTCAATTGGCCGCTGAATACAGTTGAAGCCAATATAGAGGGGCGCATTTCTATCCGATGCATCCACGTTCAAAACACAGAAGGAACCAATTGCGAAGGTATTTCCAGGTTTTGTGCCGTCTTCAGATGGGGCGATATGGTCGGCTGTCCCTCCGCCAAGTTTACCGAGCAGTGCGCCGTACAGGCAGTCCTTACGAATCATTTGATCAACCGGAGCTGCGTTGCCCGAATAGCCGTCCGGTGGGCACGGTTCTAGAAGGCTCTTTTGGGGTCTCCATGCACCCGCCTTCAAACGAAACTCCAAAATGCCAGCTCCCAGTATTGAGGGCGTCAGCTTGGCCCAGCGACCGTTGAACTCATAAGGAGTCTCCATAGTTCCGCCACGCGCGAAAGCTTCGATCTCCAATCTGTTCGGTGGTGTCTGTTCATTCTGATCATAGTTCATGAGTTCACCCGCACTCGTTGCCTTGTCTTAGCGTCAGCATCGCCTCGCTTTTGGCTTTGTCACGATCCTCGCTACCAACGCGCAAGATCGCGAGGCAGTCTTCGACCCCAAGCCCGCATTCGAGCCGTACAAATTCGCCCGATATAGGGCCTGGACAGATCGAAAGCTTGGTCCCGTTGGAAAGTCTGAGTTGTGCGGCTTCGCTGAGCTTAATGTCGATGGCCAGAGGAACTTGCCCAAGCCGCGAGTCACTAATCGGCCGGGTCACCAAGTCCTTCCAACGAATGGTTTGGCCCACCCCGACTGCTTTTAGGGGAAACAAAGGTTCGTCAACAACCAGGCTTAGCGATCCCTCAGTGATGGCTAAGTTAGGGGCGAGATCCCTGGTGGCCTTGAACGTCGGGTTCGAAAAACAACTTGGTATCTGCAGAAACACCACCGCGATAACCGCTAGGACGAGATAGAATTTTGAAAGATGCTCCAAAGGTCACCCATCGTTTTTGTAGAACAAGTCAATGGCCCCTTCAGCGCTCGCACTCACCCGCAACATTTGCCAAAGATCACGTTCTTCCAGAAGTGACTTGGGTTTCTCAAGATGCGTGACGTCCCGGAGCACTGCGAGTCGGTGTTTGTCAATAACCGACCAAACCTGGTGGGTAAGAGCGATCTGGCTTTGCACAGCCATCTCGTAGACAAACCACATCAGAGCGACGGACGCGACCGCAACAGCGAGTACGGCGACCGGAGCGGACATTAGAAAAAACTTTATTATCCAGAAGACCGGTATTGTTTGAAGAAGGCCAAACAAAAGTACCGCGAAATCCAATTGGGCTTGCGCGTCGCTCAGGCGCTTCGCGGCCTCCGAATCTTGAGCCATGACCAACTGCATTCGGGGCCAAAGATATTCGAATTCAACGTCGTATGTCCTCTTACTGTAGCTCTCGAGCATCAGCCGCGCGTCGCCAATCCTGGTCGCTGCGATGTCCGTACGTCGAACGTCTTGAGAAAAGACCTTTGTCTGATAAAGAATGTCAGCAATCGCCGGTGCGACTATCTCTTTCAATTCTGATATCTGCTTCAGTACGCTCGCGGTTTCGATCCAATCATCGCTATTCGCAGAGGCATTCGACTGGTTGGTTTCCTCAACGATCAGCTTCAGTTCATTGTATGCATCCTGTACTGCGACTCCGCCCAGCGGTTCTTTCTTCCGGGCACGTGACTTCAATTGGGCGATTTGTTTGCTCACAGAAGACAACCGTGAGGCTGTGCCGCGCGCATCCTCGCGCTTGGGCAAAAGTTTCAAATCCAGCCCGTCGCCCAATTCGATGGTGGCTTCAAAACCCAAAAGCAGTCCTGCGAGTTGGGTGTCAGCTCTCTGCTCTCTATCCCATTCTTTGATCCGGTCATATCTAAGCTTGTCATGCCACTTTCTCGGCAGTGCACGACCATCTAGGATATTGCGGATAGCCGGGGTAAAGGCTCCGAGCGTATACGCCAGGATAACTAACCCGACGACAGCTAAGGTCGTCGTGCTCGCTTGCTCAGACAAACTCGCCGTCCACCATTCGCCGATAGGCGCAGTCCCTGGGTGGGCATACTCGATCAGAAGCAAATGAAAGACGGTCACGATTGCGACCGGAAGAAAGTTGCCAAACCAAAAACTGTTCGAAAAAAGTCCTTTCAGCTTTGTAATCAACTCGGTAATCACGATTTTATCCTGATACGAGGTAGCATTTTGTATGATCCCTAGGACACTTTAATCCGTCAACCAGATCGCGTGTTGTCCAAAAATGTACCCGCCGCTTCGAAGTACATCGCCAATAATCGTGCCCAAATCTGACCATGTCGCGATTAATTTCGTGTCGAGTCATCAACAGAGCTCTTCCAGGTCTTCGCTGCACTAGACCATAAAGCGCTCGTGCCCCATCTAATTTCTCTTCGATCTGAAGTCTTAATTCATTGGCGATCAAAGGCGATTTCGAAAAATCAGACCCGAGCGAAAGCAGATCAATGCACTTGACCCTAGGGACTAGCTGCCGCACCGTCTTTTTCCGACCAAAATTGAGCGCATGGACCACAAGATCTGCTTCTATCACCCTTGGATTGTTAGGCAAATCGACAACTACCGCGCGCCTTTCTTCGCTGATCATGGTTTTGAGCGCGGCTTCAAGGCCAGTGTCAGCACCAACGATCGGGATCTCAACATGGTCCATCTCAGATACCTATTTTGTCTTTAAAATTTCTCTCGGTGAATTCCCAATTGGTACCATTTTACTGGCGCTCTAGCAAATCTCGCGGTTCTGTCAGGGATTCACTCGTCCTCGCCAAAGCGGTGGTCATGGCTAAAGCCGTTGGTAGCACCTTCGGTCTACTGCCTGTTGCGCGCTTCAAGGTTGAGAATATCCAAGAAAAACCGGGCCTCGCCCAACGTTGACGTGCTCCCCTGAAAAGTCCGCGATTTGAAGTTAGCCTGTTCTCCAAGCGAGGAGACAGACGATGCGGAAAAGCCGTTTTAGCGAAGAGCAGATCATTGGCATCCTGAAGGAGCACCAAGCCGGAATGGGGGCGAAGGAACTGTGCCGGAAGCACGGCATCAGCGATGGCACTTTCTACAAATGGCGTTCGAAGTATGGTGGCATGGAAGTGTCTGAAGCCAAGAGGCTGAAGGCTCTGGAGATCGAGAACGCCAAGCTCAAGAAGATGCTGGCTGAGCACATGCTTGATGTGGCAACGCTGAAAGAGATGCTGGGAAAAAACTTTTGAAGCCCGGTGCAAGGCGGAGAGCCGTGGACTGGGCCATGACAGAGAAGAACTACAACCAGCGGCGGGCCTGTGCCTTGGCCGGGATAGATCCGCGCGTCTATCGGCGTGGATCAACCAGGCCTGCGGACGCCGAGTTGCGAGAGAGGCTGAAGGAGCTGTCCAGCGAACGGCGGCGCTTCGGCTATCGTCGGCTGCACCTGCTGCTCGGCCGCGAGGGCTGGAAGGTGAACTGGAAGAAGCTCTACCGGATCTACCGCGAAGAGGGGCTGAGCGTGCGCAAGCGCGGCGGGCGGAAACGCGCCATTGGAACGCGTGCGCCCATGGCGATCCCGCAAGGGCCGAACCAGCGGTGGTCGCTGGACTTCGTCTCGGACAGCCTGTCCGATGGCCACCGTTTCCGGGTGCTCTGCGTCATAGACGACTTCAGCCGGGAATGCCTGGCCGCGGTCGTGGACACCTCACTCTCCGGCCAGCGGGTTGCCCGTGAGCTCGATGATATCGCCCGAACGCGTGGCTATCCCTGCATGGTGGTCAGCGATAATGGGACCGAACTGACGTCGAATGCCATTCTGAAATGGCAGGAAGACCGGAAGGTCGAGTGGCACTACATCGCGCCCGGCAAACCGATGCAGAACGGCTTCGTGGAGAGCTTCAATGGCCGCCTCCGGGACGAGTGCCTGAACGAGCACTTGTTCGACAACCTGCGCCACGCCCGAGAGTTGATCGCGGCCTGGCGTGACGATTACAATCACCATCGCCCGCATACGAGCCTCGACGGGCTCACCCCGCGGGAGTATCACCAACGGTCAGTAGAGGACCAAACCCTGAACAGGGCGAACTAATAACCGCGGACTCTGCGGGGAGCACGTCACCCTGAGCCGACCTTTCCGCTCAACATAGACGCTGCGGATGCATTCGGCAGCTTTCGGTCTATTGCAGACCGTGTTCCTCAGGGTGATGAAAACGTACACTGGCGGACAAAGTGAGTTTTCGCTGCATTTGAACCAATCGCTGCTATCGGCGTACCTCCAAGGCATTGGCCTTATACTCAAAGAAAGAGCTTTATCAGAAAATCGCCAAAGCCGTGAGTAACTTCACCTAACAATGCTAGTCCAGCAACAATCTTTGCTATTGTCATCCTCTTCTTTGAGTAGTCTTCGAACTTTTTTTCTGATCGCTTTTTGAACCACCTCTCTCGTGTTGGAGAGATGGGTTCCGGCTTCATTTCGCTTTTCAATTCTTTGGAAGCCTCAAAGCGGTTTTCGAGCGCTATTTGCAGAATTACAAGGCATGCGGCATAACCGGTAGTCAATGCTCCAAAACGGCGGAAAATGTAGGGATCCTCATAGGCGAGTGACAATGCAAATCCGACTACCAGAATAAGTAGCCCGAAAGTAAAGGAAACGCGATATATATTCATTGTACCGAGAACACTTCGACACCGCTCGGATAAACAAAAGATTCCTTAAATGGACCGCGCCGCATTAGCCCATAGTATTTTGAGAAAGTTGGGTGAAAGCAATAAAGTGCATCAGTCGCTGCTCCGATTTGCCCACCCTCAACGCAATGAAATCTCCCATAGAGATATCGTTGTTTACTTGAAGCGGCGTCCTTCGCGTTTTCCTCCAACCTTCCGATAATGCCAATTTCATAAAGGATGTTCCACATTTGGTGTGGTTCGACTTCGGTGAGACCTTTGAGGCGGCCCAGGATTTTCGAAACTTCCTGATATGTCGCGATTGGGCCTACATCGGCGATCACGCGTGGCAGGTTATCCAACAACAGCGGGAATAGAACTTTGTAAGGTGACAGCATTTGCTCGCAGATTAGCTCTTCCGTTTCGTGTACTCCTTTGATTATTGAGTCCCGCAAAAGCCTCCTGTAGCCACCCGTCTCTTCGTGAGAATCTAAGATAATCTTATTCATAGTGAGCAGGATGTGCCTTGGGACTAAATGAGTGTGCCGCACTAGGTAAGCGAGGGGATTTTCCTTGTGACCGAGCCTGTTTTCGATGTCAGATGGCAGCACTTTATCAAAAAAAATCTGTACTCCTTCTCTTTCACGGAAGTCCAGATCTATTGCGAAATCGTGGTAAAACTCGGGATCATGTTCCTTAAGAAAAAGGCGGTAGCGGTGGGCGACAACTCTTAGTAGATCTATTGGCTTCCAACGCAAGCGATACGCACCCTTGAAATCTTTCAAATAGTTAGAAGACCGGAACTCTGCCTCAAGTTCTTCTGGAAAACAAAAAATAATATCAATGTCGGGATGGTTTGCATTGAACTTGCTGATAGAACGCAGAAATCCCTCTGCTACCAAGTAGAAGAGTTGGTTCTTGACAGGATATTTCTCCATACTGTCGAACAGAACGTAGCACTTTCTGTTCTTTTTTTGCAGGTGTTTAGAGATTTTCTGTTTAGCATTATCGAATAGTTTTTCGAAGGCCTCAGTGTCACTCTGTTCGTCAAGTCCTAGTGGTTCTGCTTCGAAGTAGCGTCTGATCGGTTCAACGAAATCCTCGTCAGCAGACTCTACAAAATGCGTATAGAAAAACTTAATTACTTCATCCCATACGGCTTCAAACCAATACTCCGCTACTTTTTCTGGTGATATTAGATCTGGATCGCCTAAGTCTTCGAGATCGAGTGCTCTTTGTCTAGCTACGCCTCGGACCATATCATGGAAATGATCCCAAGTTACAATCGGGACGACATAGTCGCCGTTAGGCAAAGAACCAGCCGAGATTCCTTTCGACCGTTCAGCAATTGTTTTGTAGGACTTATATCCTGAGAGAACAGAGGATTTACCTGATCCCTTCCTACCCAGTATAATTGATGCCCGTCGTTCAAGAGAGTGAAGAAAGGGCGGAACCAGTTCGATCAGTTCAGCGGCGTCAGACTCGTCTGAAATGTCGGATTGATCAATCGGCCCAAGTGGCTCCTTTACAGTCAACAAATCTCTAACAGACATGCGGTACCCCCTACCGATGAGACAATCGCAGCCCATTTCGCTTCAAGTCAAGCAGATAAGAGATTTCAGACGAGACTGACGCCTCTGAAGAGTTTGGCATATGTTGGATAGTAAAGTTTGGATTGTAGATATTGAGACTTAAAGCGGTTTCAGCTTTCGTTGAATCAAGGGGGGGGTTCCCATGAGGTGTGTTTTCTGATTCATCCTGTTCAGGAGGATCAGTTCATGCCCAATCCGCTTTCCGCCGATATTCGTGCCCGTTTTGAGTTGCTCTTTGCCCAAGGCCTGACGGGCCGCGAGATTGGTCGCCGTCTGATGATTTCGGCGGCGTCGGCATCGCGTCTGTCTCAAAGGCTCAAACGCGGGTTGCGCCTGACGCCTGCCGACAACCCGCGCAATACCGGACATGGGCGGTTGGCTCCGTACCACGATTTTCTCATCGAGCTGATCCATCAAGACCCGGACATCACGCTCAGGGAGTTGCAGGGGGCCTTGGCCGATACGCATGACGTGACCGCGTCAGTCTCTGGTATTGATCAAGCGCTCAAGCGGCTGGGATACACGTACAAAAAAAGAGCCTCATTGCGGATGAACGCAAGCGCGCAAAAGTAAGACGCGCAAGGGCCGATTGGTTCGATCATCGCGTTCCGGCGATCAGCACGATGCCTGAACGCGTTGTCTTCCTTGACGAAACCTCTGTCAAAACGAACCTGACACGCCTCCGGGGGCGGTCCCTGCGCGGGACGAGATTGACGGCATCTGCGCCATTTGGGTCATGGGGAACCCAGACCTTGATCGCCGGACTGGGGCCATCCGATCTGATCGCACCTTGGGTCATCAAAGGGACGATGGACGGCCCTGCCTTTGCCGCCTACATCCGCGACGTGCTGATCCCGGAGATCTAACCCGGCACTGCCGTGATCCTCGACAACCTGGCCACCCATCGCAACAAGGACGCCGAAGCGCTCCTGCGCGAACACGGTTGCTGGGTCCTGTTCCTGCCACCCTACAGCCCGGACCTGAACCCGATCGAGATGGCGTTCTCAAAACTCAAAGCCCACCTGAGGCGCATTGGAGCGCGATCATTCACCGAGCTGTTCAACGCCCTCAGCGAAATCTGCGATCTCTACACCCCGCAAGAATGCTGGAACTACTTTTGCGAGGCCGGATATGATTCTACGTAAACTGGAAACGCTTTAAAATACCGCAAACTTCGACGGAGCGCATTTGCTTGGTGACACCGAGCTCGGCGTGTACGATGAAGACGGCACAATGAAGAAACCGTCATTCGTCCTCAGCGCAGCATTGGTCACAATGGGCTCTCAGCAGCCGTACTTGAGATCACTTCAACTGGCTGTCTTTTGACCCACGCCGATTGACGCCGCCACGTGCCTTGTACGCACCATCCCGTTCCTGCTGGCACTCAAGGCACAGCTTCACGCCCGGCAAAGCAACGCGGCGTTTCTCAGGGATCGGCTCTTCGCATTCGGCGCAATGGGTCAGGCTTTCACCAACAGGCCGCTTTTGCGCCTGCATCCGCGCCAGTTCATCCGAAATCGACGCTTCGATCTGTTCGCTCACTGCGCCGTCGCGCGCCCAGCCTCCGGCCATGGGTCATCTCCTGCTAAACGTAAGCAAAAGGATAGCCGAGCCCGCGCGCAAAGGGCAAGTTACAGCGAAACTGCGCCGTCGAACACGCGGTCAATCACCTCTTGCGTCCCCCGAGAAAACTCCAGCGGACAGGGATACTCTACCCCTTCCCTGACCGAGCGGCAGAAGGCCTCGACCTGAAGCTTGTAGTGGTCTGCTCCAGGGAACCGGGTGACCAGCGCCTCAAGCCCCGGACGATGCAACTCGACCCGGGCTTCACCAAACACACGCGCATTAAACGGAGTTGTCAGGAGGATCAGGCCATTGTCCCCGTGAAACACCATTTCCTGATGAGGATGCATCCGAATGGACACGTAGCTTGAGTAGGTAAAACCGGGGAACTGCGCGCGAATTTCGGTGAAGATGTCGATATCATCCTGCCAACGGATGGCTGACTGTATCGCCACCGGTTCTTGCCCCGTTGCAAAGCGCGCTCCGCCGATCACGTAAACCCCGATATCACGCAATCCGCCGCCGCCCGTTTCAGCGCGGTTTCGAATATTCTGGGTATCTGCCCGATTGTCGAAACTGAACGCCCCGGTTACATGCACCAGATTTCCGATTGCACCATCCGCAATCAGTTTACGTGCCAGTTGCCATTGGGGGTGATGCACGATCATGTACGCCTCGGCAGCAAGCAAGCCGCTTTCGTCGCGCTTTTGGATCAATGCCTCAAACTCATCCGCCTTCATAGTCATCGGCTTTTCGCACAGCACATGCTTGCCGGCATCCAGCGCTTTCAGGCTCCATTCCACATGAAGATGGTTGGGCAGTGGTATGTAGACCGCATCAATACCGGGGTCCGCCAACAGCGCATCATAACTTTCGAACACGTTCAGATCGGGACAGAACGACGAAAAAGGTTCAGCCTTTTCCGCGTCTGACGTCGCCAGCGCAGCCAGTCGCGCCCCGTTGGCGGCATGTATCGCTGGTGCCATGTATTCACGCGCGAATTTCGCGGCTCCCAACACGCCAAACTGAACCGGTTTTTGCATAACGCTCTCCATAGATTTCCGAACCTCAAAGAGTTCGTGCCCCTGTGAGGTCCGCAGGATCGACCTGTCACACCGTCATCGAAATGAAACGCGTCATTGCCGTACCATAGCTTTGGCCCTGCGGCCATTCTTTTGGCTTCACAGTTTGGATAGCGGCCGCAGACGTTCAGCAGGTGATGATCTGTCGGGACGCGCCATGCATGTGCGCAAAGAGGAGGTTTCTTCGCACAGATGAAAAACCAACCCGCAGCTATTGCAGGCTGGTATTTTGGTCAGCTGACACCCAGCATCCCTTTTTCACGTGCCAGATCCCGCATTTTCTTTTGCAGCTTCTCGAACGCGCGAACTTCGATCTGACGGATCCGCTCGCGGCTGACGTTGTACTGCGTGCTAAGGTCCTCCAGCGTCACCGGCTGATCCAGCAAGCGGCGCTGGGTCAGGATGTCCTTTTCACGGTCGTTCAACACGTCCAGCGCCGCAGCCAGCAACTCGCGACGCGCTTCCAGCTCATCGCGCGCCTCATAGTCTCCGGCCTGGTCGGCGTCTTCATCCTCAAGCCAGTCCTGCCATTGCATCGTCCCTTCGCCTTCGGACCCAACCGTGGCATTCAGGGACGCGTCCCCGCCGGACATACGGCGGTTCATGCTGATCACTTCCTCTTCGGTCACGCCAAGATCATTGGCAATCTGCGCGACGTTTTCGGGGCGCAAGTCGCCCTCTTCCAGTGCGCCGATGCGCGCCTTGGCTTTGCGCAGGTTGAAGAACAGTTTCTTCTGCGCCGAAGTTGTGCCCAGTTTAACCAGCGACCATGACCGAAGGATATATTCCTGAATCGAGGCGCGAATCCACCACATGGCATAAGTCGCCAGGCGAAAGCCTTTTTCAGGGTCAAAACGTTTGACCGCCTGCATCAGGCCCACATTGGCTTCGGAAATCACTTCGGCTTGCGGCAGACCGTAGCCGCGATATCCCATGGCAATCTTGGCCGCCAGCCGCAGGTGCGATGTCACCATCTTATGCGCGGCTTCTGTGTCCTGCTCTTCGACCCAGCGCTTGGCCAGCATGTATTCTTCTTCCGGCTCAAGCAGGGGAAATTTGCGAATCTCCTGCATATAGCGGTTCAGGCCGCCCTCGGGCGTCGGCGCGGGGAGATTTGCGTAATTTGCCATTATGATGTCCCTCCGACAAATGTTTAAGTCTTTAACATAGGATATGGGTAAAGAACCCATCCTGTTCAAGAGGTGCTGCTAACAGTCTGAAATTAATCTTTCATGAAGGAAAGATAAGAAACTCTTACTCACAGGACTTTGCTTATTATGTCAGCGGAGCGCGAAGTGCGGCAATCAGGTTCTCCATATCTTGCGGTAGTTCGGCTTCAAACCGCAGGTTTTCGCCCGTCACCGGGTGCTCGAACCCCAATACGGCGGCGTGAAGCGCCTGCCGGTGAAAGCCGGACACGCATTCGGCAGCGGCAGGCGCAAACGCCTTGGTCGCCAGCTTCCGCTTTCCACCATAGACCGGATCCCCGACAAGCCCATGCCCGGCATGGGCCATATGAACGCGGATCTGGTGCGTTCGCCCGGTCTCGAGCCAGCATTCGATCAAAGCCAGACCAGCAGGCGCACCAAATGTTTCAACAACCCGCGCGCGTGTCACCGCGTGGCGCCCGCCATGAAACAACACCGCCTGCCTTTGACGGTCGGTCTTATGCCGCGCAAGCTGGGTCGTCACACGCATGATGTTGCCCGGCTCAAAGCTGACACCTTTGACGCCGCGCAGACGAGGATCACTTGCATCCGGAACCCCGTAACACACAGCACGGTAATAGCGCTCGACGCTATGTGCTGCGAATTGCTCGGCCAGCCCGTGATGCGCGGCGTCCGTTTTGGCGACCACCAGAAGACCGCTGGTTTCCTTATCGATCCGGTGAACGATACCGGGGCGTTTCACCCCCCCAACACCTGACAAAGCGTCACCGCAATGGTGTAGCAAGGCGTTGACCAGCGTACCCCCGGGCGAGCCCGGCGCGGGGTGCACCACCATGCCTGCTGGCTTGTTGACGACGATCACGTCTGCGTCTTCGAAAACAACCTCAAGCGGGATGTCTTCAGCACCGATATGGCTGTCTTCCGCCTCGGCTACAGTTATGGCGACCTGCGCCCCTTCGGACACTTTGGCCTTTGGGTCCTGAATCCGGGTCCCGTCGATCCGAACCGCGCCATCCTCGATCAGGCGCGCCAGCCGCGTGCGCGACAGGTTTTCACCGTCTGGCACATCGCGGGAAAGCGCCTTATCAAGGCGAGGCGGCGGATCAGCCGCGATCTGAAACTCAATCTGGCGGGTGCCCATGACTGTCCCTTCCGAACCCCAAGAACCGCAGGAAACCCCGCAGCTGCGATTGCTGCGGCGAATGGTCATGCTGCTGACCGCGGTGATGATTGGCGGGGTTCTAGTGACATTCGCCCTGATTGTCATCCGCCTATCGGACCGCACACCTGCCTTGCCAGATCAGATCAACCTGCCCGACGGTGCCCGGGCACAGGCCCTGACCATCGGGTCCAACTGGTATGCGGTCGTGACCGACGACAACCGCGTCCTGATCTTTGACAAGACAACAGGAAAGCTGCGTCAGGAAATCGCCGTCGAGTAACCTGATCAGTTCGGGAACAGACGGGTGCCGACCCAGGCCTCACCCAACTGCACATCCAGTTCAGGCGTACGCATCTTGCGTTTTCCGCCAAACGGGCAGAGCGTAATTTCGCCAAGATATATCTTGTCGCCAATTACATAAAGGTCCACCCGCGCAAACTCGACACGTTGCCCAACCGCTTCGGCTATTGCGACCATATCGTCAAAGACCTCTGGCTTGGGCTCGGTGTCATCGCTTGTCTGGAAGTACAGCTCTTTCGGGATAAAGTTGAAATCCCGGTCGTGGATCATCTGCACATGCCCCCGAGAGCGGTCCCGGTCGACCTGAACAATCTGGACCTTTCCGGCGACAACCCAGAATTTCCAATCGATGATGTCCTGACCTTCAACCGCCAAATCTTCCTCGAGGAAATAGCGCGTTTCGATCGTGGAATACCACCATTCTGCCGCCCAGAAGCCGTGGGGAATGGGTTTATTGCTCCAGTTGGTAAGCTTTTCCTTGGCCAGGTTGCGGTCTTCTGTGTTCATGGGCCAAGTGATCCTGTGGTTTTGCCCCTGCCCGTTATTGCATTTGAGCCAATAGCTGCCGGGCTCGAGATCGAGGTCTTCCGGCAACTCAGGCGACGATGAAACCCAATAGCGCTTCACCGGTGTAACAAGGTTCCTGGCTGGTTCTGGGATATAACTTTCCGCCGTCAACTTATCCGCCGCCGACACTTCGGGCATCTCGGCAAACAGCTTCATGACCAGCATCTTCTCAGTCACGGTCTTTGGGTTGCTCAAATCAGGCAAATAGCGCTGATTGTTGGCAAATCTTGACAATGACATAGACATGGCATTCAACCGCAATGCGTCATTGGCATAGTGATCCCAACCTCGCTGTTGACCCGATTGGGGTTTGTCATTCACCCCATAAAGCCCTTTGTCTTTTATCTTATCTAATTCAACTTGGGCCAATTTGAAGAACTGCTCAGAATTTGCGACCTGAGCTACGGACATCACGCCGTTGGTGGCTTCACTGATTTCCTCTTTGCTGATCCGCAAATCCGGAAGCGAGTCGGGAAACTCGATTTTCTGCGGCGCGCCCCGCCCTCTGCGTGGCAAAGGTGCATTGGCAGGACTGATCCCCAAACCGCGCAGCCTTCGATCCAGAAATGAATGACGTTTTACACCCTTGGCAATCCACCAACGCATCCGACGGCCCCAAAGATGGACGGCCTGCGTCTGATCCGTAAGGTACTTTTTTCGAAACTCCCGCGCTGGAATGTCGTTCGCCTGCCCCGTTTGCCGAAACGGCAACGGGTAAAACACCGGGGGTGGGCTGGCGTGTTCTATCTCGCCATGATGTCGCAGAAACCACGTCATGACACCGGGTCCGTAAACACTGTGTGCCTGATCCGAGGCATGAGGCAACTCACCGGCCTTTTTCTGGCGTTCCAGATTCTCGCGTTCCTCACCTTCTACCCAAGGACGGATCGGGAATGGATCAAGACTGTATTCCGTATACGCTTTCAGCGCGGGGCTGTCGGACGGCAACCGCATGATCGCATTGCAGATCGTATTGCGATTGAAGAAACCGAAAATATGATCCGCTTTCGGGATCGGTTTCAAAGAAATCACATCCGTATCGCACCAGAGAAAATCGGTTTTTTGCATCAGCTGCAGCCTGAAAATATCAGATTGCGGAACCGGTGTTTTAAACTGGTTGTTCATAATGAACCGCTGCGGTTCGTGAATTTCGTTCGCCGAAACCAGTTCGATACCTTCGGGTACATTCTCGACTTCGTCATAGTGGAACAGCACGACCCTGTGTCCGTTCGCGACAAAAGACAAAAGGCACATCTGCTCCAGAAAACTGAGAGGACCTTCCAACCAGAGCATTCCGATTGTGGGAAGAGTATTTTCCGCGGCCATATGCAGTTTCTCCGAAGGCGGGTTTTTCAGGATTCAGGCTGTTTTACGCTGGAAGACGGTTGCTTGTCTGCCGAAAGACGCGCGTGCAATCCGCGGTCTTTAGCAACAAATTCAACAGCCGGCTTATTAACAAGCGTCTGGTAAAGCGCGTTGTATTCTGGCTGTTTGAGAAGGTCTTCGATCAACGCCTTGTGCCACAGGAATGCTTTTCGGTGAAGCCGAGCTAGCCGCCCATCGGACTGAAACTCCGCCATCAGTGCGTCAACTTCGCCCTTGTACCTGAGGATCGTCTCATCCGTCGCGCCACCCCGGTTCCAGCGGTCCCAGTATTCCGTTCCCAGCGTCTGGGAGGAGTGGTTGGCCCGCCCACGGCTGCGCTTGGCCAGATAGGCTTGTGTGGAGCGGACCGCATAGTGATTGATCTGTGCAATCTCAAATCCAAAAGGCGGTGCAACATGGTTCCCAAAAGGTGCGGGCTCTTTCGCGTGCCCCCCGGGAACGGACCGGAATACACCTGCCTCAAACTCGGACTTGGGATGCGGGTTGTGCATACCATAGCGGAGATAGACTTCACCCTGCCGGAAAAGCGATTTGACGAACCGGCGCCCCGCCCCGCCCTGCTCATACTCCAACTCACCATCGAAAAACTGCTGCGTCACTGGCGCGTCGCGCAACACATGGCGACCGCTGTTCGAGAATATCTTCCATGGAATGGAAATGACATCCACACCCGGTGTGGCCTCGATCAGGTCGTCCACCTTATGGTTTCCGACATGAATATTCAGAAACTCATCCGCATCGCAGACATAGACCCACTTGGCTTCTTTCACTACGGGCAAACGGCGGGCCTGCCTCAGAGCTGATCTGTGAATCCCGCCTGTTCCCACGCGGTTTCTGTGAAACTCAACATGACCCAGGGCCTCAAGACGGCGCAGAATTCTGTTCGTACCGTCCGTGCAATCGTTGGTGTAAACAATGATCCGGTCGAAACCCAAAACTTTATGATGAGCCACCCATTCCAGAATATATGGGCCCTCATTTTTCATTGCAGAGATGAGGATTTTTTCAGGCTTGTTCGTCACTGCCATTCACCCCAGACGCTTAGTCGCCCTGTTTCTTGCTGTCGTCTTGCGGAGTGATTTTTTCTATAGCGATCTGCGCACCAGCAATTGCCCGGATACGCAATTCGCGGGGGTGTTTGCCCAGAAACTCGTTGACGGCCCGGATCACCCCGTCGCCCCACCAACCGCGACGGTGGTAATCATCAAACGCCATGATCCCACCCGCTTTGATCTTGGGAAACAACGCCTCCAGGTCCGCAGTAACGCCCTCGTAAGAATGATCCCCATCGACATAGGCAAATGAAATGCTTTCATCGTCAAAGAGCTTTAATGCCGGCACCGAGAAATCGCGAATGATGCCAACCTTGCCTTCCTCGATCTCTTTTTCGAAGGACGCGACGACCTTCTGAAAGATGGCTTCCATCTTTTCGTCTTCGGTCCGGCCGACAAACGCCGTTGTATGCGATTCCTCGCCAATATGTTTCCAGGGATCGATCAGAAACAACTGACTGGGTTCAAGCAATTTCAGGATTGTCGGAGAAAACTCGCCCTGCCAGACACCGATCTCAACAGCCACGCCACCCTTGGGAAGGCGCGTCAGGAACGTACGACGGATCGCGTCTTTTGTATTCTTGCGCTTGGTTGCCTTGTCTGCGTTCGGTTTATTCTGGCTGCCGGGAACAGCACCGATCACTCTGGGTTCGTTTGACATCTCGACCTCACTTGCAGACGGGTATTGAATTCACACGAAACCCGTTTTGTTTATTGGGCAATGGCTAACATGTCGTTGCTTCAAGAACCAGAAGCTATGTGTCGTTTTTGGAAAGTGGTGGCAACTTGTCGATACCAAGCCACGGAGGCTCGAGGCTTGTAATCCGATAGTCACTCGCTTTACTCGCAAGAAAACGGTTAATAGCCGAAGACATTCCGGAATAAGACCCTTTGCCCCGCCTGTAGGATGTAAAAGCGATACTTCCGCCCGGAGCCAGAACCCTGTCGATCCGGTTCAACAGCTGCAACATGACACGCTCAGCCCGAACCCCGCGTATGATCACGACGCCCACACTTTGATCCTGAAACAGCTTCAGCATCAAAGGCGGCAGCGCCCGGTAGACCCTCAGACGCCCCGCAATGATCGGTTCGCGGAAGTACTCCAGCAATGCATAGAACGTGCGATCCAGGGCCTGTAGATTACTGTCTTGCGTCGTATCCTTGCAGGCGAATGTATCCCACGACAGCCCCCATGGCCCGATGATCGTCAATTGAGCAACTGCATCCAATGCGAGTATTTCTTCTACAATTTCGGTTTCGACATGCCCGATCAAAACCCAGTTCTTCTTGCCGCTGATTGACCGCAAGAATCGCTGTCGCTGCTCTTTCGTTCTTTCAACCTCCGGAGACACTGGCGGCAGGAAAGATGGGTCCTTCGGATCGAACGGCAAGTCCACCTGTTTTGCATCAGTGATTAATGCATGCCGCGCCGCCGCTTCTTCGTACTCCATGGCCGTTCCCAGGGAATCCAGCCGGGTAAACCAGGGGTAGTTATTGGGTTTTGAGTTTTCAGGTTTGGACATCTTGCCCAAGCGCGTCCATTTCGCAACTTGCGCGAAAGAAACTTCGGGGTCTTTGTAGGTCTCGGCATCAAAGGAAAGATCGCCTTCTTCCATCACGCCCAGATCCAGCGCCTTGATATATCGTCCCCCGGCAAAATTCTTGTACCGAGTTATGAATCCCTGCGCGGCCTCTGTTTCACGTATCTCCGAGATACGGCGCTTGTGATAAGCAACAGCTTTTTCGTGCAAATCTCCCAGAACACGATCCGCACGTAGTTCATCATACGATTTTCCAAGGCGGTCCAATTTGGAAAGGATCGATAATTCTTCAACCTTGTTGAAGCAATGCATGTGCCAATAGGCTTGTCCCGTTGCCTCCATCTTGGGATGAAACGCGGTTGTGTTTACATCCCCCCGCAGCCGCTTCATCAGATAACTCTCAATGGACCGGACGGCATAGTGGTTCATCCTGAAAAACTGCTGCCCAAAGGCCGCGCCAGTCGTGGAATGAGACCAACCGTTTCGCCGCATTGCAGGTGGCAAGGGATCTCCGTCACCATCGATCCACGCAAAGCTTTCGGCCTTGCCGGCGATTGGGCCACGCGGACGGTGTGTGTTGATCGCCCGATAAGACCCGTTGTTTCTGACAAGCGATTTGAAGGCACGCACATTCTGCGGTGTGACCACCCCCAACTCTGCTGCAGATGTGAATTGTTCGATCACAAACTTGTCTTCAAACTCGACAATCCCATTGTGTCCGAACATCTGCCATATCGCGGCAAATCCGTCTGCATGTGGAAAGGTGCGAAACATATCGTCCAGCGTGCCGTCCCCAACACGGATATCGAGAAATTCGTCGACATCACAAACCAGAATCCACTCGGCCTCAGCGTACCAGGGATGTTCCATAGCGTTCGCATAGGCCGACGCCTGCGGCCCATGCTTCCAGGGACCGGGGTTGTCGATATGCACCAGAAAACCCAGTTCCTCGCATCTTTTCAGGATCGCGTCGGTGCCGTCGGAACAGTCATTCGAATTGACTATGAAATGCGTGAACCCGATCGAAAGGTAATAGGCGATCCATTCAAGGATGAACGGCCCCTCGTCTTTCATCGTTGATATGACAAGTCTCATCGCACCTACCCGCAACCTTGGCTCGCAAACTCAGGACGAAGGGAAAAATCGCATCATTGCAGAGGTATGGCGCGCTTCCCGACACCTGGCTTAGTTACGGGCCTCGGATTTGCAATGCAAGAGAACAGACCAGAAAGGCAAAGCCTGCTTCGCGTGAGCCAATTTGAATATCACAGGATGCGAAAAGATTTGGTGCGGTCGAGAAGACTCGAACTTCCACGGGAGTTACCCCACAGCGACCTCAACGCTGCGCGTCTACCAATTCCGCCACGACCGCACTGCCAGTGACTTGGTAGAGCGGCGTATAGACGTTGGCGCGCGCGATGTGAAGAGGCAAAAACACGCTGGTTTAAAATCCTTCGCAGCAGTCTTACCTAAGCCGATGCACAGCGCAGTTTCGATCTAGCAGGAGCCTCAGATGACCTCGACCGACACCCGCCCCATCATACAGATCGATATCGTGTCGGACGTTGTGTGCCCATGGTGTTTAGTCGGGTTTCGTCAGCTTGATGTGGCAATGAAACAGCAGGGCATCCAAGCCCAACTTCGCTGGCACCCGTTCGAATTGAACCCGAACATGCCGCCTGAAGGGCAGAACCTTCGGGAACACATTACGGAGAAATATGGCTCGACCCCTGAACAGAGCCAGCAGGCCCGCGAAAAGCTAACGGCGATCGGGGCGGAACTGGGGTTCACCTTCAACTTTGATGAAGACAGCCGGATCGTGAACACATTCAAGGCGCATCAGTTGCTGGATTGGGCCGAAGGTCAGGGTCTGCAACATCAATTGAAGCTTGCGCTATTCGACGCGTATTTCACCCGGCAACAGGATGTTTCCGACACTGAGATTCTGTTGCAGGCCGTCGCTTCTGCAGGGCTGAACCCTGATGCCGCACGTCAGGTGTTAGAGACCGGCGAGCATATCGCTTTGGTGCGCGGGAAACAGCAGTACTGGACCAGCCGGGGGATCTCTGGTGTGCCGTCCATGGTATTTGGCGGAAAATACCTGCTGACCGGCGCGCAAGGGGTCGACACCTATTCTCGGGTGCTGCAACAATGTTTGGCCGAAGCGGCCTGACCCCTCTTCCCCTGCCCGCTTTGGGCGGATATGAGGCCGCCATGGAATGGAAAATCACCGATGGTCTGACTAGTTATGACGACGCCACCGCCTTTATGGAGGCGCGCGTCGCCGAGATTGCGCGCGGCGACGCGGAGGAGTGCATCTGGTTGCTGGAACACCCGCCACTTTATACGGCAGGCACGTCGGCAAAGATCGAAGACCTGACCGATCCTGACCGCTTTCCGGTTTATGCAAGCAAACGCGGCGGCGAGTACACCTATCACGGGCCCGGTCAGCGTGTGGCCTATGTCATGTTGGACCTGAACAAGCGCGGGCGCGACGTGCGCCAATTTGTGAAGCAGTTGGAAAACTGGGTGATATCAGCACTGGCCGAATTCAACGTGCACGGCGAAATACGCGACGGGCGTGTTGGTGTCTGGGTGCGGCGCGACGACAAACCGCTGACGGTGACCGGCAAACCGGCAGAGGACAAGATCGCGGCAATTGGCTTGCGTTTGCGAAAATGGGTCAGTTTTCATGGCATTTCGGTTAATGTCGAACCGGACCTGGAGCATTTTTCGGGCATTGTTCCCTGCGGGATCAGCGAATACGGCGTGACTTCGTTGGTGGATCTGGGGCTTCCGGTCACTATGGATGATCTTGATGCGGCCCTGAAAAAAACCTTCTCGGACGTTTTTGGTGCCTCTGATCTCTGATTCTACTTCGTCAGAGAATCAGCATCCGCTGTGCTTGGATACAACAATATGCATGTGTGGAAGGCTCTGTTTCCGAAACACGTTGCAATTTACCAAGAACTATTCAGTTTTACGTTATTCTTTAGGCAATTTTTAATTCTCTAGGATACATCGGTGTTGTTAACGAGTAATATGAAACTGCCAATCAAGAGTGAGTGGTATGTTAAACCGGTGATCAAGGGCTCGCCCTCGAAATCCGAGAAGTGTTTGGTTACGAGTCTGCCGTTCCGACCCCAAATCGGA
Organism: Ruegeria sp. BHSB056; assembly: GCF_059613305.1. Taxonomy (NCBI): domain Bacteria; kingdom Pseudomonadati; phylum Pseudomonadota; class Alphaproteobacteria; order Rhodobacterales; family Roseobacteraceae; genus Ruegeria; species Ruegeria sp. BHSB056. The sequence continues at coordinate 19,826 of NZ_JBXWSG010000015.1, forward strand.
ACGGCAATTCATTTCCCCCCTTCACGCTGAAACCCGTGCTCAAGCCGCAATGGTCGGGAGCAGGCGATTTCTGCGTTATCCGGCTATTGAGTCACTTGGTCGGTCCCAAGGAGGGGTTTCGGGTTTTCTTGTCTCCGGTCACGACGATATGCGCGGGCGAGTGTGGGTAATTGTCCGAACTATCACCTCACAAAAAGACCGTAAGATATTGACTAAAAAGCGATTTTTATCTTCTCCGCATGTTCGGCAATCAGGTCGAAATCACCCATTTTACCAGGTGGGCGCATCGACACTCCGTCATGACGCGGCAGGACGTGAAAGTGGAGATGGAAAACCTCCTGCCCGCCTGCGGTTTCGTTGAATTGCTGAATGGTTACACCGTCCGCGTCGAAGGCTTTCATCACTGCACGAGCCATCTTTTGAACGGTGTTCATGACCGCCACCAGTTGGTCGGGCGTGGCATCCAGTACATTGCGGCAGGGCGTTTTGGGGATCACCAGCAAATGCCCATCGGCACGAGGCATGATGTCCATGAAGGCCAGTGTGTCGGCATCTTCGTAAACTTTTGACGAAGGTATCTCGCCGCGCAGAATTTTGGCGAAGATGTTGTCGGGATCATAATCCATGGTTGCCATCCGTTCCTTGAGGGGCTTTTGACCGAGTTGTGGTCCACCCGCCCCGCCGGGTCAAGCCGCGGGATTGAGTCCTGAAATGTGCAAATTGTACCGGGTTTTCAGAGGGCGTAGTACGTTTTGTACACTTGGATTTTGCATGAGATCACATCCTCAGAGACAGATGCGGCACGTTCCCGACAGGTGATGTCTGCCCGCGCAGCAGAGTACCGATTTCGCAACTCTTAATCGGACGTAAACTGGTTAAGTTTTTGAATACTTCATCAAGCTCAAGTCGAAGGTGCACTGTGCGGACAAATTGAGCTTTCGCTACAATTGCGCCAATGACAAATTTGCCGGCGAGTAGTTCATTTCAAGAACTGCCCAGCCGCCAACTGTTCTTCCAACTCTGGGAGCAAGTATACCTTTGCGTGTTGCTCCTCTCCTCGGCATGCACCGATCCATTCCCCACAGTATTTTGCGAGAGCTTCTTTCAGAAAAGCTATCGCGTCCTCTTGCTGCTCGATTGAGATAAAATGTTCGTCAAGAGCCACAGGCTCAAAGCGGTGGGATGGGTTATGGACGCGGCGTGACGTATGCGTTTTTGCCAATGTATCAAAATAGAGTGGCATACCAAGAGAGCCTATTACCCAAGTCGTTTCTCGCTTGGGCCCCTGATAAACGCTGGGCGGGAACGGTCTGCCTCCCTTTTGACCGATCTGAATACTCAGACCGTCCAATTTTAAAAACAAATACATTACCGCTTCCATTCCGCCAGTTCTGACAAAATTCAACGATACGTCAGGGTTTGACGTAGCGATCCGCCTGCTTTCGTGTTCATACCAGAACTCCAGACCTCCAGTTGTTCGGTAGTTCTGGGGGGTACATACGAGTTTCTTGGGTTGAGGTACGATGCGTCTATTTTGCTGAGCCATAACGCTGTTCCGATTCTCCCGTACACTGCAATTCCAGAGTTGCCTTCGAGCCCAAGTTGGCGCACTCGTTGCACCTCCGAACATATAGCGGACATTTAATCGTTATGCAGCATTCGGTAAATTGGCCTCAACACCCCCCTTCCCTGTCCTCGATCCTGCGGAGTGGGCCGACGGCAGGCGTTCACGCTTGCCGGGTCGGCTTAGGGAGGCGGTCCCATTGCGTGCGGCATGACGACAGGTACCAGATCCGCTGTATCACCAGCCCCCCCGAACGCTCAGATCCCGGCTTCTCGAACACCCGTTTTCAAGGGGGGTGCGGCCATTTATCTTGATCCAGATCAAACTCGGCCATTGAAGGTCGCCCCTACGCATTCTAAAACCAGCAGGAATCCCGCGCGTTGGAGAGGTCCGGCTGCGCGGTGTAGTTGCAACAGGAGGCACCTATAATGGCAGACGCAGCCATTCATGGTCACGACCATGAAGACCAGCGCAGCTTTTTCCAGCGCTGGTTCATGTCGACCAACCACAAGGACATCGGGATTCTGTACCTGATCGTTTCGGCTCTGGCCGGTCTGATCTCGGTTCTGATGACCGTTTACATGCGGCTTGAACTGATGCACCCCGGTGTTCAGTACATGTGCCTGGAAGGCTTCATGGCCGACCCGTGTACGCCCAACGGGCATCTGTGGAACGTGATGATCACCTATCACGGTGTTCTGATGATGTTCTTTGTTGTCATCCCTGCCCTGTTCGGCGGATTTGGCAACTATTTCATGCCGTTGCAGATCGGCGCGCCGGATATGGCGTTCCCGCGGATGAACAACCTGTCCTTCTGGCTTTATGTTGCCGGTACCTCGCTGGGTGTGGCCTCGCTGCTGAGCCCCGGTGGGAACGATCAGATGGGTTCGGGCGTGGGCTGGGTTCTGTACCCGCCGCTGTCCACGACCGAGGGCGGCATGTCCATGGACCTTGCGATCTTTGCCGTACACGTATCGGGCGCCTCCTCGATCCTCGGCGCGATCAACATGATCACCACCTTCCTGAACATGCGTGCCCCCGGCATGACCCTGTTCAAGGTGCCGCTGTTCAGCTGGTCGATCTTCGTCACCTCGTGGCTGATTCTGCTGTCGCTGCCGGTTCTGGCGGGCGCGATCACCATGTTGCTGATGGACCGCAACTTTGGCTTTACCTTCTTTGATCCGGCCGGTGGCGGCGATCCGATCCTGTATCAGCACATCCTGTGGTTCTTTGGCCACCCGGAAGTGTATATCGTGATCCTGCCCGGTTTCGGCATCATCAGCCATGTCATCGCGACCTTCTCGCGCAAGCCGATCTTTGGCTATCTGCCGATGGTCTGGGCGATTATCGCAATCGGTGTGCTGGGCTTTGTCGTGTGGGCGCACCACATGTACACCGTTGGCATGTCGCTGCGTCAGCAGGCCTATTTCATGCTGGCCACGATGGTCATCGCGGTTCCGACAGGTGTTAAGGTCTTCTCGTGGATCGCGACCATGTGGGGCGGTTCCATCGAGTTCAAGACACCGATGCTGTTTGCCTTCGGCTTCCTGTTCCTGTTCACCGTTGGCGGTGTGACCGGTGTGGTGCTGTCGCAGGCTGGCGTAGACCGCGCCTATCACGACACCTACTATGTGGTGGCACATTTCCACTATGTGATGAGCTTGGGTGCCGTGTTTGCGATCTTCGCAGGGATCTACTTCTACTTCGCCAAGATGACAGGGCGTCAGTATTCCGAGTTCTGGGGCAAGGTTCACTTCTGGCTGTTCTTCATCGGCGCCAACCTGACCTTCTTCCCGCAGCACTTCCTGGGTCGTCAGGGAATGCCGCGCCGCTACATCGACTATCCCGAGGCGTTCGCGCAGTGGAACTTTGTTTCGTCGATTGGCGCGTTCATTTCGTTCGCTTCGTTCCTGCTGTTCTTCGGCATCGTGATCTACGCCCTGCTGCGTGGCGCACGCGAGACACGGCCCAACTACTGGAACGAGTATGCGGATACGCTGGAATGGACCCTGCCCACCCCGCCGCCCGAACACACGTTCGAGCAGCTGCCCAAGCAGGAAGACTGGGACAAGGGCCACGCGCACTGATCCCGACCTGATCCAAGGAAACCCCGCCCTGGTGGCGGGGTTTTTCTTTGCCCTCACCCTGCGTTCGCCAAGTGCGACGAAATCGGCTATGATGTGCGGACGGAACAGTCGGAGGGTCGGCAATGCCCGAGATCGACTTTTGGTATTCCATTGGCAGCACGTACAGCTTCCTGACCGTGATGCGTCTGGAGGAATGGTGCGCCCAGCATGACGCCACGGTGAACTGGCGCCCGTTCAACGTGCGCACGGTGATGTCGGCCCAGCAGAATATCCCTTTTGCCGGAAAGCCTGTGAAATCGGCTTACATGTGGCGCGATATCGAACGCCGCTGTGCCAAGTACCACATCCACGCCAACCTGCCTGCGCCCTATCCGATTTCCAATCTGCCACTGGCCAATCAGGTTGCGTTGCTTGGAATGATGGATGGCTGGGGCGTGACGTTCACCCAAACGCTCTATCGCATCTGGTTCGAGGAAGGGGTGGAAGCCGGGCGCGAAAGTGCGCTGTCCGAGGCGCTTTTGCGGTGTCAGCAAGACCCCCGACTGACCCTGGCACGCGCACAAGGCGACGACATCGTCGCGGCCCTTGAGGCGGAAACCGAAACCGCCGTCAAACTGGGTGTTTTCGGCGCCCCCAGCTTTGTTGTCCGGCAGGAGGTGTTCTGGGGTGACGATCGTCTGGATGACGCCCTGTCCTGGTCTCGGGTCGGCCACGTCGTCTGATCAAAACCCGTCGACATGAGGCGGCGCTGCGCTATGTTCGCGGTATGCCCTATACGTGGAATCAGACCTCGGAAACCGAACAGGAACTGCGGCTTTGGCCGCATAACTCGCTGCCGCCGCGGGGCGCGATGATCACGATCCTGTCGGTGTTCCTGTTTGGCCTGATCCCGCTGCTGGCCACGCTTGGTTCCGTGATCCTGTGGGGGTTGCTGCCGTTTCTGCTGATCACTGTGCTGGGGCTGTGGCTGGCCATCAAGACCAACTACCGCGCCCGCAGTGTGTTCGAGGTACTGACCCTGTCGGGCACACATGCGCGGCTGGTGCACCACACCCCCGGCAAAGAGCAGCACGAATGGTCTTGCAACCGTTGTTGGGCGCGGCCGGCGATGCACGAGAAAGGCGGCCCGGTTCCGCATTATGTCACCCTTGTCGGAGACGGGCGCGAGGTCGAAATCGGGGCGTTTCTGTCCGAAGATGAGCGGATCACGCTTTATGACGAGCTGGTCCTAAGACTGCGCGAGCCGGTCGCGCAGTAGTGTTTTCCGGGGCTCGGTGCCTCAGCAATCGCCGTTTGAGGCTGCGCACAGGTGATCCTTGACCATAGGACCGACCTTGCCGAAATCCATCTGGCCAGTATAGCGCGTTTTCAACTCGCCCATCACCTTGCCCATATCGCGGATCGAACCCGCGCCGGTTGCCGTGATGGCGGTTTGAATGGCCTTGCTGACCTCATCGTCATCTAGCTGTTTTGGCAGAAATTCCTCGATCACCTCGACTTCGCGAATCTCGCGTTCGGCCAGATCCAGGCGACCGCCCTCTTCGTAGGCGCGGGCGCTTTCCTTGCGCTGCTTGGTCATTTTACCAAGGATTTCAAGAACCTCTGCGTCGCTGCATCCCTTGGCTTCTTCATTGCTGGACGCACGTGCCGCGATATCGCGGTCTTTGATGGCGGCGTTGATCAACCGCAGAGTCGACAGACGCTCGGCTGCTTTGTCTTTCATTGCTTGCTTCAGGGCGGCATTCACCCGTGATCGCATGTCCATTTGGTTTGTCCATCCCCATGACAACGGAACCCCGACCATATAGAAACAAAAAGCCTGATACAACCGGGGGTCGATCCATCTAACCCATTGAAAAACAACAACAGCCTAAAAATTGAACAGACTTGACCCAGACGCCCAACCCCCTTAGGTATGCGCCGATTTACCCTACAGGAGAGTCGCGCCATGGCCCCGAATGCCCCGTCCAAGCCCACCGCATGTCTGGCTTTGGCCGATGGAACCCTGTTTTACGGCGCAGGCTTCGGCGCGACCGGGCAAACCGTGGCCGAGCTGTGCTTTAACACGGCGATGACCGGATATCAGGAGATCATGACCGACCCGTCTTATGCCGGGCAGATCGTGACCTTCACCTTCCCTCATATCGGCAATGTCGGCGTGAACCCCGAGGATGACGAAACCGGTGATCCGGTCGCCGCTGGCATGGTTGTGAAATGGGATCCGACCGAGCCATCGAACTGGCGCTCGGCCGAGGAGCTCAAGGATTGGCTGGCCCGCCGGGGGCGCATCGCCATCGGGGGTGTCGATACCCGCCGCCTGACCCGGGCAATCCGCCAGCAAGGTGCGCCGCATGTGGCGCTGGCCCATGACCCCGAGGGAAATTTCGACATCGAGGCGCTGGTCGCCGCCGCGCGCGGTTTTGCCGGGCTGGAGGGCATGGACCTGGCCAAGGAAGTCACCTGCGCCCAAAGCTATCGCTGGGATGAGATGCGGTGGGCCTGGCCGGATGGGTACCAGCGTCAGAAGGCCCCTGCCCACAAGGTTGTTGCCGTAGACTATGGCGCCAAGCGCAACATCCTGCGCTGCCTCGCATCCGCCGGATGTGATGTTACCGTTCTGCCCGCAACCGCGACCGCAGCCGACGTGCTGGCACATCAGCCCGACGGTGTGTTCCTGTCGAACGGTCCCGGCGATCCGGCAGCAACAGGCGAATACGCCGTGCCGATGATCAAAGAGATTCTGGAGACGACAGACCTGCCTGTGTTCGGCATCTGCCTTGGACACCAGATGCTGGCGCTGGCGCTGGGAGGTCAGACGGTCAAGATGAACCATGGCCACCATGGCGCGAACCACCCGGTCAAGGATCTGGACACCGGCAAAGTCGAGATCACGTCGATGAACCACGGTTTTGCTGTCGATGCGCAATCCCTGCCGGATGGCGTCGTGGAAACCCACCGGTCGCTGTTTGACGGTTCGAACTGCGGTATCCGCATGGCGGATAGGCCGGTTTATTCGGTGCAATACCACCCCGAGGCATCGCCCGGACCGCAGGACAGTTTCTATCTGTTCGAGCGTTTCGCCGAGGCCATGGAAAAGAAGAAAATTCAGGCATAACTGCTTGTCTGTGCAGTGTTAACCGGGTGTTAACCCTGATCGAACAACCCTGAGCGCAGGTAACTGCGCCAGGGTTTTGTTATGGCTGAGCTTGATCTTCTGGATTTCACGTCCGCCGCACCGATCCCCGCGCCCGGGTATCGGAAACCGTTGGGCACCTGCCTGCTGGAAACCGGGGCTATCACCCGATCCCAGCTGGACCATGCGCTGAGCCAGCAAACCAGACAGAACGCACCGCTGGGAGAGATACTGGTCGGAGAAGGCTATGCCACCCGGCAGGACGTGTTGAGCGCGCTGTCTGCGCAATCCGGCTGGCAGATTGCCGATCTTGAACAGATCCCGCCGATGCCGGAACTGAGCGGGTTAATGCCGGTCGACTTCTGGCTGAAACACAATGTCATCCCCTGGATGCGGATTGGCCCCCTTGTTCTGGTGGCCACCGCCCGGCCCGACCGGTTCGCAACCGTGACCGCCGGGATGCGGGAATGCGATTATGCCGTGATCCCGGTGCTGGCGGCATCCGATCAGATCGATCGGACGATTGCGCGGCAATTCTCGGGGTCTTTGGCCAGATCGGCGGAAACGCGGGTTGATCCCGTGCAAAGCTGCCGCAACTGGACCCTTAGGTCGCGCGTGGGGCCTTCGGTGGCCCTGTTGTGTGTGCTGGGGCTGTTTGCCGTATTCCCGTCCTTTGGCCTGCTGGCGATGCTGGGCATGGCTGTGGGAACTCTGGTGCTTTTTGCGGTCTTTCGGACGGCTGGCACGCTGGCTTATCTTTGGCATCGCCTGAGAACGCAGCCGGACCACACCGAAGCGGCCATCACATTGCGGCAACCCTGCGTGTCGATCATGGTGCCATTGTACAAGGAGCGCGAGATTGCAAATGCTCTGGTGCACAGGCTGCAGCGGCTGACCTATCCCAAGGCGTTGCTGGATGTCATCCTTGTGCTTGAGGAAAAGGATGACGTGACGCGCAATGCCCTTGCACAAGTGAGCCTGCCCAGCTGGATGCGCATCGTCGAGGTGCCCGAGCTGAACGGGCTGACCACCAAACCGCGCGCCATGAACTACGCGCTGGATTTCTGCCGGGGCGACTTCGTCGGCGTCTGGGATGCCGAGGACGCCCCACAACCGGATCAGATCGAGCGCGTGGTGGCGCATTTCACCCAGGCCGCGGCGGATGTGGTGTGCCTGCAAGGGGTTCTGGATTACTACAACCCGCGCACCAACTGGCGGTCACGCTGCTTTACCATCGAATACAACAGCTGGTTCCGCGTGATCCTGCCGGGGATCGCCCGCATGGGGCTGGTGGTGCCACTTGGGGGCACCACGTTCTTTTTCCGTCGCGACAAGCTGTTGGAACTGGGCGGCTGGGATGCCCATAACGTCACCGAGGATGCTGATCTGGGCGTAAGGCTGTGCCGGGCCGGCTACCGGACCGAAATGGTGGATACCACAACATATGAAGAGGCGAATTTCCGGGCCTGGCCCTGGGTCAAACAGCGCTCGCGCTGGCTCAAGGGGTTCATGGTCACGTATCTGGTGCATATGCGCAGCCCGCAAAAGCTGTGGCGTGACCTTGGAGGTGCCAGATTTCTGGGCCTTCAGGCGTTCTTTCTGGGTACGCTGGGGCAATTTCTGCTGGCACCCGTTCTCTGGGTATTCTGGCTGTCAAGCCTGGGGCTGGCCAATCCGATGGGACCTATTCTGCCGCAATCCATCTCAAACGCGCTGATCGGGCTGTTTCTGGTGGCAGAGGGGCTGAGTATCGGCGTTGGCCTGATCGCCGTATCCGCGCGTGAGCGGCGGTTTCTTTTGCTTTGGGTTCCGACGATGTTTCTTTATTTCCCGCTGGGCGTGATTGCCGGTTACAAGGCGCTGTGGGAATTGGCGACCAACCCGTTTTTCTGGGACAAAACCCAGCACGGGCAGGCCAGCGAAGACGAGCCGCTGACCTGATAATCACTTGTCGCGGCGGCTTGCGTCCTGTTTCAGGCGCGTCATGAACGCGATCGAGATATGGTCCTTGAGCGCCCGCCCCGCCGCCTCTTCATCGCGCGCGGCAATGGCTTCGACAATGCCTTTATGTTCGCTCTGGGCAATCTCTCCGCGCCCCTGCACGGCCAAGGACGTAGTCGCCATCAAGGCCATTGTCCGGTGCACCAGATCAAGCTGCTGGACAAGGTAGCGGTTGTGCGAGGCCAGATGGATCTGTTCGTGAAAGCGCCGGTTGGCACGTGACAGCGCCATCGGATCGCCCACCAGCTTGTCATCTTCGAGAACCATGTCCTGAAGAACCCTGATCTCTTCTTCGGTGGCGTGTTTGGCAGCCAGCCGCGCGGCGAGCCCTTCCAGTTCGCGGCGCACGATATAAAGCTCGGCCATCTGGTTGTGGTCCAGCGACGCCACGATCAGCGACCGCCCGTCCCGTTCCAGCAGAGACTGGGTTTCCAGACGTTGCAGCGCTTCGCGGATCGGGGTGCGCGACACTCCGAACCGTTCTGCCAGCTCGCTTTCAACCAGACGATCGCCGGGCTTGTAGACGCCGACATCAATGGCTTCGAGTATCAGGCTATAGGCATCCTTGGTGGGGGATCGGGTCTGGCTCATGGGGTATTCTGTCTCCTCGTTCGGACATGTCTATCCGTCTCTGGGGGCGGCAATCAAGTACGGCATTGAAAACACCCCGCCCGCGCCCTAAACCCAAGCCATGGTCAAACCGTCCTTCAGTCATGTCACGCAATGGGTGTTCGATCTGGATAACACCCTCTATCCGCCGCATATGCAACTGTTCGATCAGATCGAAGTTCTGATGACGGATTACGTGGTGCAGGCCATCGGCGTGGACCGGGCCGAGGCCGACAGGCTGCGCGGGCAGTACTGGCGCCAATACGGCACCACGCTGGCCGGGTTGATGGCCGAACATGATCTGGACCCCGAGCCCTATCTGCACGCGGTGCATCAGGTGGACATGAGCCATATGAACCCGGATGCAGAGCTGGCCGATCACATTCGCGCCCTGCCCGGACGGCGCATTGTCTACACCAATGGCAGCGCACCCTACGCCGAGCGGGTTTTGCAGGCGCGCGGGCTTTCGGGGCTGTTTGATGCAATCTATGGCGTCGAACATGCCGGGTATCGGCCAAAGCCCGAGAAAGCCGCCTTTGAAGCCATCTTTGCACAGGATGGCATTCGGGCTGACAAGGCCGCGATGTTCGAGGATGACCCGCGCAATCTGGCCGCCCCGCATGAGATGGGCATGCGCACGGTTCACGTCGCCCCGGACCCGCATGAGGCCGATCACATCCACCATCACACGGACGATCTGACCGCGTTTCTGGCCCGCCTGCGGTAGCCTGTCACACTGCGACGATCCGCACGTTCTGCACCTGAATGCGCAGCCCTATTTGCGCTGGAGCGACGAACAGAACGGAGAAGCCCCATGAGCGCGATCGAGATGCCCGGACGCCTGCCGGTTTGGCAGCGCCTATTCTTTGCAATTCCGGTTTTCGGGTGGCTGGCCCGCGACGCCGCCAACGCCAGGGCGGAGGACCTGTATTATACCGTCGGCGCGGTCCTCAGCATGTGGGGCTGTTCGGCCATGGTGTTCGGCCTTCCCGGCCTTTACATCCCTGCCCTGATGATGGTGCCGGTGATGTTCCTTGTCCTGATCCTGATCTCGCGCGGCTGAGATACGGGACAGGATGTCACTTGGCGCAGGGCGCGGAACCGAACTAGGGTCTGCCCGAACTGATGAGAGGCGCCATGACTGACAGTTGTGACATCCTGATTTCCGGCGGTGGAATCGCCGGTCTGACCGCAGCGGCGGCGTTTGGAACCGCCGGGTTTGACGTGGTGTGCGTAGATCCCGCGCCACCGATCACCGAACGGGATGTGGACGGGTCCGACCTGCGCACCACCGCCTTTCTGCAACCTGCGCGCGGCCTGCTGGAGCAATGCGGCCTCTGGGCGCGGCTGGATGCTCATGCGGCCCCCTTGCAGATCATGCGTATTGTCGATGCCGGGGGGGACGTGCCCGAACCCCGCGTCATACGCGATTTCAACGCAGCCGACATTTCCGAGCAACCGTTTGGCTGGAACCTGCCCAACTGGCTGTTGCGCCGGGAGATGGTCGCACGGCTGGCAGAGCTGCCGAATGTCGATTTCCGCCCCGGCACCGGCACCGTCAGCCTGTTCACCCGCACTGCCGAAGCCCGCATTGGCCTGAGCGACGGCAGCCGCATCCGCTGCAAGCTGGTGCTGGCCGCAGATGGGCGCAACTCTCCCATGCGCGCGGCCGCCGGTATCAACGTGCATACAACACGGTATGGGCAGAAAGCACTGGCGTTTGCGGTGACGCATCCTATTCCGCACGAGAATGTCTCGACCGAGATACACAGGTCTGGCGGGCCGTTCACGCTGGTTCCGCTGCCCGATTGGCAGGGGCAGCCCTCGTCCGCCATCGTCTGGATGGAGCGCGGCCCGAAGGCCGTTGACCTTTTAACCCTTGATGCCGAAGCGTTTGAGGCTGCGATGACGGAACGGTCCTGTGGCCTGTTTGGCCCCTTGAAGCTGGCATCGCGCCGGACCATCTGGCCGATCATCAGCCAGTCCGCGGAACGGCTGGCGGGTGAGCGTATTGCCCTGATGGCCGAAGCCGCGCATGTGGTGCCCCCCATTGGCGCGCAGGGGCTGAACATGTCATTGGGCGATCTGCGCTGCCTGCTGGATCTGGCGCAGTCCCGGCCCGAAGGTCTGGGCGACGCGCAGATGCTGGACGCCTATCACAAGGCGCGCCACACCGAGATCGAGATGCGGGTCAAAGGGATCGATTTGCTGAACCGCGCCTCGATGATCGAGGCGCGCCCGCTGCGGGATGCGCGCGCAATGGGGCTGAGCGCGCTGTATTCCCTGCCGCCTGTGCGCAAGACGTTGATGCAGATGGGCCTTGGCGTTCGCTAAGGCCCGACCCGTTTACAGAACCTGATCCAGCACGCGTTTCAGACGCGCGATGGTGGCGTCCACATCATAAAGCTTGTCCAATCCGAACAAGCCCAGACGGAAGGTACTGAAGCCTTCGGGTTCATCACATTGCAACGGCACCCCGGCGGCAATCTGCATCCCCAGAGCGGCAAATTTCTTGCCGTTCTGGATTTCGGGGTCCGAAGTGTAGCTGACCACAACGCCGGGTGCGCCGAAACCGTCAGCCGCCACCGAGACAATGCCATACTCCTTCAACATCGCCCGCACGCCGTCGCCCAGTGCCCATTGCGCCTTGCGCAGCTTTTCGAACCCGTATCCCCTGGTTTCTGCCATGGTATCGCGGAAGGCCAGCAGCGCATCGGTGGGCATCGTGGCGTGATAGGCGTGACCGCCATTTTCATAGGCCTGCATGATCTGGCGCCACTTTTTCAGGTCGATGGCGAAACTGTCCGAGCTTGTCTGTTCCAGACGCGCCTCGCCCCGTTCGGACAGCATGACCAGACCGGCGCAAGGCGATGCGCTCCAGCCCTTTTGCGGTGCCGAGATCAGGACGTCGACACCGGTGGCTTTCATATCCACCCAGGCACACCCGGATGCGATGCAATCCAGCACCATCAATGCACCCACCTCATGCGCCGCGCTGGCCAGGGCGGTCACATAATCATCCGGCAGAATGACACCCGCCGCCGTTTCAACATGGGGAGCGAACACAACGCCGGGTTTCTGTTCGCGAATCGTTGCAACGACCTCGTCAATCGGTGCGGGCGCAAAGGGGGACGGGCTGGCATTGCCGGTCTCGCGTGCCTTCATCACGGTGGTCGAGCTGGTCAGGGCACCGCTTTCGATGATCTGGCTCCAGCGGTATGAAAACCACCCGTTCCGAACCACAAGAACATCCGCCCCGCGCGCGAATTGCCGGGCAACCGCCTCCATCGCATAGGTGCCGCCGCCCGGAATGACGGCCACCCCGTCTGCCTTGTACACCTCTTTCAGCATGGCCGAGATATCGCGCATCACCCCCTGAAACTTTTGGGACATGTGGTTCAGCGAGCGATCAGTGAATACAACCGAGAATTCTTCGAGCCCGTTCGGGTCAACGTTTTTCAGCAAGGCAGGCATATGGCGTCCTTTCAATATCGTCAGTGCAGTCTTGGTCTGTTTCCCTTGGCCAGTAAAGCCGTTTCCCAACAAAAAGTGACGCCACGGAACGCAGGCAAAACCGGCCTGTTCGGTGCTGTATGACGCTGGGAACACGAGAAAATGACGCCAATCAGTGTCACTTCCCCTTTACACTTCTGCTTGCTTCTGAACAGATGCGCACACTTTTTACTTGAAGGGATATTTTTCCTGTGACGATACAAAAGCGTATTAACTTCCAGTCCGTTCGAGATGAAGTAAAACGACGTATTGAAAGCCGCGTGTGGCCTCAGGGATCTTTGCTGCCGACCGAAACGCAACTGGCCGAAGAATTCAATTGCGCCCGCGCGACGGTGAACCGCGCCCTCAGGGAACTGGCCGATCAGGGTTTCATAGAACGCAAGCGCAAAAGCGGCACGCGGGTCAAGAAAGAGCCCAGCAAACACGCCAAGCTGGAATTCTCGCTGGCGCGACAGATGGTCGAAAGCCAGAATGCCGTCTATCGCTATGCGCTGGTGGAACGGACTGTCGAGGCCTGCCCCCGCTGGCTGTCCTCTCAGCTTGATGTCCCCGCCGAGACGCGGGTTCTGCATGTCATCTGTATGCATTACGCGGACAACCGCCCGTTCCAGCTTGAAGAGCGCTGGATCAATATCGGAACCGTCCCCGATGTGGAAAACGCCGACCTGACCCAGCAAGGGCCGCATGAGTGGCTGCTGAATGCCGCTCCGTTCAACGATGCCGAGGTTGCGTTCTGCGCGATTTCCGCTGACGCAAGGCTGGCGGAATTCATGGGCACCACGGCGGGCGCGTCGATGATCCAGATGGAGCGCACCACCTGGAAAGAAGACAAACCGATCACGTTTGCCCGCCTGACCCATCATCCCGGATACTACATCCGCACCAGATATTAAGGCACGTCACCCAATCGGACCGGGCAGCCGTTCCTCGCTCAGCAGGACGTTCGCCTCGACATCGCCTGCGCCGGGCAGCGTCATGATCCGGCGCCGCAACACGCGTTCGAAATCGGACAGGTCCCGCGCCACGACGCGCAAACGGTAGTCGTACAGACCCAGAACATGCTCGACGGTCTGTACTTCGGGGATGGCGCTGACGGCGCGTTCGAAATCCTCAAGGCTGATCTGTCCCTTGCGCGCCAGCTTGACCCCCAGAAACACGGTCACGCCGAACCCCAGCGCCTCGGCATTCAGGCGCAGCCTTCGGCCCTTGATGATCCCGGCGTCCTCCAACCTGCGGATACGCCGCCAAGTCGCGGGCTGAGACAGGTTGAACCTCCGACCCAGCGCACCTGCGCTTTGGCTGGCGTCCTGTTGCAACGCGCGCAGCAAACGGCGGTCAATCTCGTCCAGCTCGATCATACCGGCAACACCTCGTCCCGTTTGACCCGCGCGATATGCATCAGCGCTTCGATATCGGCGATATGCGGCAGGGTCAGGATCCGGTCCCGATAAAGCTGCTGATAGTGCTTCATATCGCGCGCTATCACCGACAGGCGGACATCCACCCGGCCCAGAAAGGTCTGGATTTCGATCACTTCGGCCACGTTGCGGGCCTCTTCCATAAACTCGTCAAAGGCGCGGGCCTGTGTCTTGTCCAGGGTGATCCGAAGCGAGACTTCGACCGCATAGCCCATCGCGGCCCAGTCGATCACCGCCTCCTGCCCTTCGATGATCCCGGCCGCCTGCATCTTTTCCAGCCTGCGCCAACAGACACCTGCGCTGATCCGGCACAGATCGGCCAGTTCCGCAGTGGTCAGGCTGGGGTCCGCCTGAAAGTGGCGTAAAATGCGCCGGTCGATATCGTCAAGCATGATTTTTTCAGTATTTTCCGTTTTCAGGAATTATTCTTCATCTTTTTCGTAAATACTCAAGCCCAACCCTATCGCCAATCCGACGCACGGCAGGTAGAACCGCCCCAACCAAACCAGAAAGGACCGGCAAAATGCGCGTCTATTACGATCGCGATTGCGACATCAACCTGATCAAAGACAAGAAAGTGGCTATCCTGGGCTATGGCAGCCAGGGCCACGCCCACGCGCTGAACCTGCGCGACTCGGGTGCCAAGAACCTAGTCATCGCCCTGCGCGAAGGCTCGCCCTCGGCCAAGAAAGCCGAAGCGGAAGGTCTGGCAGTGATGGGCATCGCCGAAGCGGCTGCCTGGTGCGACGTCATCATGTTCACCATGCCCGACGAATTGCAGGCCGAGACCTACAAGAAATACGTCCATGACAACATCAAGCCCGGTGCCGCCATCGCGTTTGCCCACGGCCTGAACGTCCATTTCGGCCTGATCGAGCCGAAGGACGGCGTTGACGTCATCATGATGGCCCCGAAAGGCCCTGGCCACACCGTGCGCGGCGAATACACCAAAGGCGGCGGTGTGCCCTGCCTGGTCGCGGTTCACAACGATGCAACCGGCAAGGCGCTGGAAATCGGCCTGTCCTACTGCTCGGCCATCGGTGGCGGCCGCTCGGGCATCATCGAGACCAACTTCCGCGAAGAATGCGAAACCGACCTGTTCGGCGAACAGGCCGTTCTGTGCGGTGGGCTGGTCGAACTGATCCGCTGCGGCTTTGAAACTCTGGTCGAGGCCGGTTACGCACCCGAGATGGCCTATTTCGAGTGTCTGCACGAAGTGAAGCTGATCGTTGACCTGATCTATGAAGGCGGTATTGCCAACATGGATTACTCGATCTCGAACACGGCTGAGTATGGCCAGTATGTCACCGGTCCGCGCATCCTGAAATACGACGAGACCAAAGCCCGCATGAAAGCGGTTCTGGACGACATCCAGCAGGGCAAATTCGTCCGTGACTTCATGCTGGAAAACGCCGTTGGCCAGCCGACCATCAAAGCGTCGCGCCGCGCCAATGACGAGCATATGATCGAAGAGACCGGCGCCAAGCTGCGCGGCATGATGCCGTGGATCTCGGCCGGCAAGATGGTCGACAAAGAAAAGAACTAAACCTGACCGATGTCAGGCAAAGGGCGGCCCAGGCGGTCGCCCTTTTTCATTTTAAGACCGCTTTGGCAAAGCATTCACCCAGAACGATATCCCATCCCGTATCGTAGCCGCCGCGCTTTTGGGGCGCTTCATCTGCCCAGACATCCCAGCCGGAATGCGTCAGGGTGACTTTTGCCTGCCCCGAACCGCATTCCTCAAAACGCACATCGACGCGCGTAGGAGACCCCTTGTTGGTGCCCGGATGCCAGGTGAATGCCACGGATCGGCCGGGATCGATCGCCAGCACCTGACCCCAGTCGGCACGGGTTCCGTCGAACATGACCTCATAGACCGCGCCACCGATCCGGGGTTCAATAACCACGTCCCTTGCCGGTTGTCCCTGCGATGCGGACACCGCGTGGCTGTCCAGCGGCCACCATGTACCGATGCGGTTGACGAAGATGTCGAACGCACGCGCAGCTGAGGCATTTACGACAATTGTTTTGACAATCGGGTCTGTCATGGCCTCTCTCCCGCTCTGGTCACCTCATCTGCAAAGCTGTTCATCACGTCGCTCCAGTACCGGTCGAGCCACCTGCGCAGCTCTGCCAGACCTTCGGGGCGCACCGCATAGATCCGGCGCGTCCCTTTCGCGTGGCATGTAACCAGCCCGGCATCTGACAGCACCTTGAGATGTTGCGAGACGGCCGGTCGGCTTACCGGCAGCTTTGACGCAAGTTCGCCCACTGCCTGAGGCTGGCTGGCGACGGCCTCGAACACCTGCCTGCGGGTCGCATCGCCCAAAGCTGAAAATGTCGAATCGTAAGTCACTGCTTACGGTAAGCCGAAGCTAACGTTAAGTCAAGATCAGCCCGTGACACCGGCGCGCACGCGGGATAAGGGGATGGAATGGTTGAACAACCCACGAAGCAGGACTGGAGCGGCGTTTTCACGCTGGGGCTTATTTGGGGCGGCACATTCATGGTCGTCGCGATGGCTTTGGAAGGCTATGGCCCGATTACCGTGGCGACATCGCGCACCACTTTGGGCGCGGTGACGTTGCTTGTCCTGATGCGGATCACCGGGCGCCGTATGCCGGTACTGACACCCGCGCTGACAACATCAATCCTGCTGATTGGCGTGTTGTCGACTGCGGTGCCTTTCATGCTGCTCAGCTGGGGGCAGCAATATGTACCCTCGGCTTTTGCAGGGTTGTCCATGGCTGCAATTCCGCTGATGGTGTTGCCGCTGGCGCATTTCTTTTCAGATGAGCCGCTGAACCTGCGTCGGTTTCTGGGCGTGTGCCTTGGGTTTTCCGGCGCATTGGTCCTGATCGGACCCGGTCTGGCAAAGCTGGGCCAGGGGACCGAGCCGCTGGCGCAGCTGGCCTGTGTCTCGGCTGCCCTCTGTTATGCGTCGACATCGATCCTGACGCGGCGCTGCCCGCCGGTCGAGCCGCTGGCGCTGGCCGCGCTGACCCTGCTGGTCGGCGCTGTTCTGCTGGTGCCCATCATGCTGCTGATCGAAGGTGTTCCCACGTGGCAGGGCAACCGCCCATCGCTGGCCCTGATCGTGCTTGGCCTGATCCCCACAGCATTCGCCAATTTGCTGCGGGTTTCGATCACCCGCAGCGCCGGATCGGTGTTTTTGACACTGGTGAATTATCAGGTGCCGATCTGGTCGATGGTGTTCGGGGCCTGGATCCTGTTCGAGGCCCTGCCCCTGCGGTTCTACGTCGCCCTGGCCTTGATCCTGACGGGCATGGCCATCAGCCAGTGGTTTAGCCTGCGCAAGGTTCTGTTCGGGCACTAGCCTGTGGCGGCTTCGACCTCGGCCACGATGCTGTCGACGACCTGTACCAGCAGCGCGTCATCCTCGCATTCGGCCATAACACGGATCAGCGGTTCGGTGCCGGATTTGCGGATCAGCAACCGGCCCTGCCCGTTCAGCCGCGCCTCGGCATCGGCAATGGCGGCTTTAACGCTTTGAACTTCAAGCGGAGTTTGACCGTTGGCATAGCGGACGTTCTTCAGCAGCTGCGGCACGGTTTCGAATTGCTTGGACAAGTCCGAGGCTTTGCGACCGGACAGAACCATCTCGGCCAGGAAATGTAGACCGGCCATCAGGCCATCTCCGGTGGTGGCATAATCGCTCATCACGATATGACCGGATTGTTCACCGCCCAGGTTGAAGCCACCTTCGCGCATACGTTCGACCACATAGCGGTCGCCGACGGCTGTGCGTTCCAGCCGCATACCGTGTGACGACAGGTGCCGTTCGAGCCCCAGATTGGACATCACGGTGGCCACAAGGGCATTGCCTTTCAACTGCCCGGATTTTTTCCAGGCCGTCGCCAGCAACGCCATAAGCTGATCGCCATCGGCGACCTGACCGGTTTCGTCGACGATAACGACCCGATCCGCGTCGCCGTCCAGACAGACACCAACGTCAGCGCCATGCGCCACGACGGTTTCGGCAGCCAGTTGCGGCTTGGTCGATCCGCAGTTGAAGTTGATGTTCTTCCCGTTGGGCGAAATCCCGATCGGGATCACGTCTGCGCCCAGTTCCCAAAGAACCTCGGGCGCGGTGCGGTGGGCGGCGCCATTGGCACAGTCGATCACCACCTTCAGGCCATCCAGACGCACATCGCGCGGCAGCGAGGATTTCACACGCTCGCCATATCTGAACCGGGCGTCATCAACACGACGCGCCCGTCCGATATTCTGGGCCTGAGCAGGCCGGACACCTTCGTCGATCAGCTTTTCGATGTCGATCTCGGCCTGATCGGACAGTTTATAGCCGTCGGGGCCAAAGAACTTGATGCCGTTGTCCTCTGCCGGGTTGTGGCTGGCCGAGATCATGACACCCAGATCGGCCCGCATCGACCGGGTCATCAAACCCACCGCAGGCGTGGGGACCGGCCCCAGCAACAGCACATTCATTCCCGTCGACGTCAAACCGGCGGTCAGCGCGTTTTCCAGCATATAGCCGGACAGGCGCGTGTCCTTGCCGATGACGACCCGGTGCACACCGGTCGCATCACGCCGGAAATAGCGCCCCACCGCAGCCCCGATGCGCAACGCCATTTCCGCCGTCATCGGATGCGTGTTGGCCGTGCCCCGCACCCCGTCGGTTCCGAACAGCTTGCGCATTGGTGTCACTCCGTGATTTTCCGTGAGACCGGATTACCGGACAGCGGCCCATAGGCGCAAGGCCTGAGCAGTCTCGGCGACGTCGTGAACGCGAATGATCTGCACGCCCTGGGACAATCCGGCCAAAGCCACGGCAATTGAACCCGGCGCGCGGGCAGTCTTGTCCGGTTCCCGTCCAATTGTTCCGATAAAGCCCTTGCGGGACACGCCCAGCAGGATCGGGCAGCCAAGCCCGTGAAACAGGCTGAGATTGCGCAGCAAGGTCAGGTTATGGTCTTCGGTCTTGCCGAAACCGATGCCCGGATCGACGATGATCAGATCGCGCCGAAGCCCCAGGTTCTCCAGCAGAGCGATCTGGGTTTCGAGGAAGTCATAAACATCCAGCAACACGTTGTCGTAGCTGGGGTTTTCCTGCATCGTGGCCGGATCGCCCTGCATATGCATGACGCAGACAGGTGTGCCCTTGGCGGCGCAGAACGGTGCCAGTTCGGGATCGAAGGTGAACCCCGAGACGTCGTTGACCAGCCCCGCGCCCGCCGCACACGCCGCTTTGGCGACGCTGGCTTTGCGGGTGTCGATTGAAATCAGAGCATCCGTTTGAGCGCGAATCGCCTCGATCACCGGGCGGGTGCGGGTAATTTCCTGATCTGCCGGAATGAAATCCGCGCCCGGGCGCGTTGATTCCCCGCCGATATCCAGAATGGTGGCCCCATGCGCCACCATCCTTGCAGCGGCATCGCGGGCGGCCTCGACCGAGCTGTGAACACCCCCGTCCGAGAAACTGTCAGGCGTGGTGTTGAGAATGCCCATGATATGCGGCACCTGCATATCCAGCCCGGCGATGCGCGCGCGCGGGCCGGTCAAACGCGCCAGCGCCCCACCGGGAATATCCGATGCCGCCATGATCTGCGGAGCGGTGTCGTGCCCAAGCGCTTCGACATGGGTAAACCACAGGGGCTGACCGGCCAGAGAGTACGCGCCAGCGGGCCGGGTCTGGCCGTGCTGAACCAGCGGTCTGAAATAGATGCTCACAATTGGGCCTGATCCACGGCCACAGCCCGCAGGGGGGTTTTGGGCGCTTTCGGCAATTCACCGCCGATGACCATCATTTCACTGGCTTCAAAGGTCGCGGCAAACCATGCGGCCAAAGCCACGGCGTCGGAGGGCGCGGCGGACGGACCATCCACCGCGTCCAGAACGATCTTGGACGGGGCCCAGACGCAGATCTGGCCGTTCTTCATGGCCCAGTCCAGTTCCGTCCGAGTTGAAACCACCTTGCAGCGGTGATCGCGTGCGGCCAGAACCCACGCGTTTTGCTCGATCGCAAGCAGGTCAATCCGGCGCTGTGTCATTGCGTGGCCGGTTTGCGGCGCAGCCAGGTCTGACGCCCCCACACACAGGATCAGCGGGCGCTGGCGGTTCTGCAACTGGTCGATCCACCCGGTCAGATTGTCCGAGGCGATGGCGTCATTCGATAGATAGACCAGACGGGGATGCGGGCGGTCTTCCTCGGTCACGTCGTGATGAACCGAGTCTTTCCCGCGCACGATCTCGACCCCAAGAGCGCCCGGACCACGATCCAGTTTTTCGATGCGAACAAAGACCCTTACAGCCTGAGGTTCATGCAAGATACGTTCGGCCACACGTTCGGCAAGGGTTTCAAGCAGGTTCAGACGTTCGGCCGCGAGCTCATAGGCAATGGCTTCCGTCACCCGGTCATAAGACAGGATGCGATCCACATCGTCGTCAATGGGATCGGTCAGAGGACGGACTTCGACGACGATATTGAAACAGATCCGCTGCGTTGTTCCCCGCTCGGCCTGAAACGCACCGATTTCAACCTCGACAATATGGTCGCGCAGGGAAATACGGTCCAGCGGCCCGCGGGGCGAGGTCGCCTCGGACCGTTCGGACGGGTGCGCAAATGCCAGTCGGATTTCAGAACTCATGGGTCCGGCCTTTTCGGCTTGTTGCAGGGCTTGCCCACTATAGGCGTTGCAAGCGCCTATAACATTCAAACAAACGCCATTCCAACCGCCGAATGCGGCGTCAGGTGACGCGAAACCAGCTCATCATACCCGAAGCGGCATGGCCCAGCATATGGCAATGCAACAGCCAGTCCCCCGGATTATCCGCGACCAGCGCGATCTGGCGGGTTTGTCCCCGATCAACCAAAACAGTGTCGCGCCACGGGCCAAGCGATCCGTCCGGCTGGATCAGTCGGAAGTGGTGGCCGTGCAAATGCATGGCATGTGGAAAGACTGTTTCATTGACGAACTCGATCCTGTGAAGGCCGCCGGTCCGGGCGTCCAGAAACGGATCGGACGGGCGTTCCGCATAACCGTTCAGGGCCCAGAACCGGCCCAACTGCGCCAGTTCCTGGCCTGACAATTCAGTGTCCCCGATCCGGGCGTTGTCCAGCCAGCGCATCGCCCCGCCTTGCAGGGACATCCGGTGCAATGGTGCGGATGAGACATCCCCGATGACTGGCAAAGGGTTGGGCGGCAACGCTGCCACGCCTTGTCGTGGCGCGGGTGCGAGAGGTTCGTCGATATCGAACCGAACGATGCCAAAGGCACCGTCGCGTTCAACACTCACCAGACTTGCCGTATCACCCCCGGCCACGACATCCACAACAAGATCGATGCGTTGTGCAGGGGCGATTGGGAAAGCCCCCGACAATGGGATCGGCGTTTCCAGTGGCATACCGTCAAGGGCGACGATCCACCCTGACAACCCATCGAGATTCAGGTCAAAAATCCGCGCGTTGGAGGCGTTGATCAGGCGTAGCCGGAGACGGTCGTTCCGTCGCGCCTGAACGCGCGGATCAAGGGATCCGTTGACAGTGATGATATTGCCCAGTCGGCCAGCGTGGCTGAGATCATGGCCATTGTCGAAATCATCCGTGATCTGAGCGGTTTCCGGATCAAGCCGCCAGTCGTCCAGCATCAGCACCAGATCCTGATCCACATCGGGGGCAGCGGTTTCTTCGACGATCAGCGGCCCGTAAAGCCCGCGCGCAACCTGTTCCATTGATTGGTTATGCGCATGATACCAATAGGTCCCTGCGTCTGGAACGATGAAAGAGTAATCAAAGCTTGCGCCCGTCTCGACCGCGTCCTGTGTCAGGCCGGGCACGCCGTCCATGGCGTTTTCAATGCGAATGCCGTGCCAATGGACCGAAGTTGCTTGCGGAAGCTGGTTCATCAGGGTGCGCTGGATGCGGTCGCCCTGCCTGACGCGCAGTTCAACGCCGGGGACAGACCCGTCATATGTCCAGACTTCCGTTTCAGGAAAACTTGCAGGCGCGATCGGGTGTTTGGTTACACGCGCATTAAGCGGTGCAAAACCCGCGCTGGCCACACGCGGCATCAGCAATGCTGCTGCAGCCGTTTGCAAAAGGTGTCTGCGGTTCAAAATCATTACGGGCCTCCTGGCCCGCAATATAGGATGCAACCTGCCCCGCGCCAGCAAGCTTCCAGCGCGGGTGCGTCAATCAGTTGCTCGCTGTCCGGTAGTTGTGGCGGTAAAAAACATGCACGCCGATTTTCGCCGTCTGTTTATAGACCCGCGACCAGGATGGGCGAACCGATGTCGTGTGATAGTGCGTCGCCCCTTCGGTCAACTCATCCGCCACTCCATCAATGGCTGCCCGCGCGACTTTTGCCACACGCTCATACGCCGTTTTCTCGTGGATGACCTCTTTGCGGCCATCGCAGGTGTATGTGAACTGGCACTGGTATTTCTTGCCGGTCCCCTGATGGATCACCCCGCACAGGGAATCCGGGAAACGGCTGCTTTTGACCCGGTTCAGGATCACTTCGGCAACCGCGAACTGGCCGCGCACGCTTTCGCCGCGCGCCTCGAAGTACAGGGCTTCGGACAGGCATTTCCAGTTTTCACCACCAGAGGCCTTTGGTTGCTGGTCAAGCCAGTCTTTGGAGAAGGACACTTCGACAGGTTCAGCCGCCTTGCGGGGCTGGAACAGCTTGAAATAATCCCGAAAACTTTGCGCCGGCAGTTCACTGCGGGCGACAAGTTCTTGTTTTGCAGTATCAGTCGCTTCCTTCTCGGCGAAGGACGCACTCGGCAGCACGGTTGCCGCCACTGCGGCAACAGCCAATATGTAACGTAGCATCAGATAACCTCGCACAGGCACATCACGCGCCATACCCTCCCCCGGCGGGCGCGACGAGGCTGATACCCCAGACTGAGGCAAAGGTCCAGTATCTTGAAAAAAGCAAGTGGAAAATCGCCCGTAGCGAAAATATTTTTCGCCTACGAGTGACCGTATAACCCACTATTTCTTGGGGTTCGGCGCAGTGTCAACCCCCAAGTCTGGAGGAAATCGCCAGTTGAGCGGCAGCCAGCCGAGCGACCGGAACCCGGAACGGTGAGCATGACACATAGTCGAACCCGAGATCGCGGCAGATGGCGATTGATTCGGGGTTCCCGCCGTGTTCGCCACAGACCGAAAGGGTCACATCCGGTTTCGCGGCGCGCCCGCGTTCTGCCCCGAGTTTCAGCAACTCGCCCACCCCGTCCGGATCAAGAACGTGGAACGGATCTTCGGTAAAGACCCCCTGTCGCACGTAAGCGGACATGAAACGACCGGCATCGTCGCGGGACAGACCGTAGGTCATCTGGGTCAGGTCATTTGTACCAAAACTCATGAAGGCGGTCTGCGGCGCGATCTCTTCCGCGCGCAGACAGGCGCGCGGCGTTTCGACCATGACGCCCAGCCGATATTCAAATTTCTGCCCCCGTTCCGATTCAACGGCGGCGGCAACCGAGTCGATGCGGGATTTGACCAGTTCAACCTCGCGCTTGGCGGAAACCAGCGGGATCATCACTTCGGGCACCACCGGGGCACCGTTTTTTCGGGCCTCAAGCGTGGCTTCGAAAATCGCACGCGCCTGCATGTCGTAGATCTCGGGCACGGTGACACCCAGACGAACGCCGCGCAGGCCAAGCATGGGGTTGTATTCGGTCATCGCCTCGACCCGGCGTTCGACGTCGGACACGGGCAGGTCCAGCGCTTCGGCCAGTTCCCGTTGCCCGGTGCGCGTTGTCGGCAGGAATTCATGCAAGGGGGGATCGAACAGGCGGATGCAGACAGGCTGGCCTTCCATGATCCTGAACAGCTGAACAAAATCCTCGCGCTGCATCGGAAGCAGGCGTGCCAGCACTGCCGCCCTGCCCGCCGAGGTTTGCGCAAAGATCATTTCGCGCATCACGATCAGACGACCGGGATCAAAGAACATATGTTCTGTCCGGCACAGACCGATCCCCTGGGCCTGAAAATTCCGGGCCGTCTGCGCGTCAGCCGGTGTGTCGGCATTGGCGCGGATGTCGATGTCACGCTCGGCATCGGCCCAGCCCATCAGTGTCTGGAAACAGTCATCCAATGCGGCCTCGAGCATGGCGGGCTGACCGGCCAGCACCTGACCCGAACTGCCATCAATGGTGACAATATCGCCGGTTTTGAACACGCGCCCATCCGGTGCGGTCAGCATCTTGTCTTTCGTCTGAAACCGCATTTCCGAGGCCCCGACTATACAGGGCAGGCCCAATCCGCGCCCGATCACGGCCGCGTGGCTGGTCATGCCGCCCTTTTCCGTCAGAACCGCTACAGCGGCGTGCATCCCGCGCACATCCTCGGGCGAGGTTTCCCGGCGCACCAGAACACACGCCTCGCCCCGAGCGGCACTGGCCTGTGCTTCGGCCGAGGTGAACACGATCTTGCCGGTCGAGGCACCGGGGCTGGCACCAATGGCCGTGGTCAGCACATCGCGGCGCGCATCGGGGTGGACCTGACGGTGCAGTAGTTCGTTCAGCGCGTGCGGGTCGACACGCATCACCGCCTCTTGCGGCGGTATGATACCGTCTTCGGCAAGACGTACGGCAATGCGCATGGCCGCGCGGGCCGATCGCTGCACCCGGACGCCATCCAGAATATGCACAGTGCCATCCTGAATGACGAATTCGACCTGCATCTCTTCGCGCAGTTTCTGGCGCATCAGGGCGGCATGCGCTTTGACATCGGCAAAAGCTTTAGGCGCGACCTCTTCCAGCGAGGGGCCGCGCGGGTCTTTTTCCAGAAACAGGGCTGCCACATCTTTGCCCAGCGCATCGCGCCCCTGGCTCTGACTTAGGTAGCGACCGGTGATCTGTGGCATTCCGGTTGTGGAATCAACCAGTTGCAGAACGCCCGATCCGCACTCCCCTTTCCCTACTCCGGGGATCATCTCTTGGATGACCAACCCAAGCCCGGCATCAGCGGGTGCCCCCTTGGCCTGCCGCAGCAAGCGCGCGGACGTCCCGTCCCATGCACGCGCCATCGAGCGCAGAACACCGATCAGCTGTTCCCCCCTGTCCTGCGGAAAGACCTCGTCGGTTTCATCCTCGTAGGCGCGCAGCGAATGGCGCAGCCCTTCGCGGCCATCAGCGTCAATGTCATCAAACACATCCGCATCCAGCCGCGCCACGTGGATCGCATAGCTTTGAACGAACCTCAGATACAGGGCTGCAGCGGCCTCGGCCCCCATGGTGTCGGACAGGTCGACATAACGGGCATCGTTCATTCCGATATTGAGAACCGCGCCGGGACCACCCCAATCGGGGTCTTCGGAACTGGGCCGGACGCATAGCAACGAAGTGGGATCGAACTGTTCGAGGATCGCTGCAATATCCGGGGTTGTCCCTTCTGCGATCTGGTGAACGGCATCAAATGACAACGCAACGGTTCGGGGCACCGGCAGGTCCAGCCGGACCAGACGTTGCAGACATTTGGCCCGCCCGCCATGCCTATGGGCGGTGACAGGCGCGTCGGATGTAATGAGCGTTGTATTCGGATTATTCTGCACTGCAGCACCTTTTGGTTTGCGTGCAGCATAAGCGCTTGCGCCCTTCACGCAAGTGCGTTGTGGGCGCGCCTGCCAGCGCGCCCGGTCGTTTACCCTTCGATCCGGGTCAGATCGGCCACGCTGGAGCAGATCTGCCGGATCTGGCTGAGCAGGTTCAGCCGGTTGCGGCGAACGATATCATTGTCGGTGTTGACCTGCACATCCTCAAAGAACGCATCCACCGGCCCGCGCAGCCCTGCCATGGCGGCCATGGCCGTGGGGAAATCTTCGGATGTCAGCGCGGGTTCGATTTGCGCCTGTGCTGCATCCAAGGCTGCAAACAATGCCTTTTCGCTGTCTGTTTCGGCGAATTTCACATCCGCACCGTAGGAATATTCCACCCCATCTTTTTCCTCGGCCTGGGTCAGGATGTTGTTTGCGCGCTTGAAACCCTGCACAAGGTTTTCGCCATCCTCGGTCGCGATCACCGCGTTCAGCGCGCGCGCGCGTTTGACCAGCAGATTGAGGTCATCATTGCACTCCATCGCGATACAGGCGTCGATGACGTCGTGACGGATGCCTTCGTCGCGGAGGAAGACCTTGAGGCGGTCGTGGAAGAAGGAGAGGAGATCGTCGGATGCGTCGGGGATCTTCTTTTCAAGGCTCAGGAAATCGGCGCCCGACACTTCGCCCAGCCTTTCCTTGACAGTCTGGAAGGCTGCGCCAAACACGCCGTGATCTGCGATTTCATCCAAAAGTTCGTCAACGTTTTCCGCCGCCAACGCCTCGTTTGCAGCGCTTTCAGCACGCAGCAGCTGCCCGTCGAAGAACCGATCCAGATGCAGGCGCAGGTCATTGTCGAGCACCAACCGGATAACCCCCAGCGCTGCCCGGCGCAGAGCAAACGGGTCTTTTGAGCCGGTAGGCTTTTCATCAATCGCCCAGAACCCCGCCAGCGTGTCCAGCTTGTCGGCCAATGCAACGGTCACCGACAGCGGAGCCGTGGGCACGTCGTCTGATGGCCCCAAAGGCGAGTAGTGCTCTTGCGCGACAGCAGCCACGGCAGCCTCTTCGCCTGCCGCTTCGATGTAATACCGCCCCATAAGGCCCTGAAGCTCGGGGAATTCGTAGACCATTTCCGAGCTGAGGTCGGCCTTGGCCAGGCGCGCGGCTTTTTCAGCCTGATCGGCATCGGCTCCGGTCACTGGGGCCAGTTCGCGGGCCAGCGCGGCGATGCGCCCGATCCGGTCGGCCTGCGTTCCCAGTTTGTTGTGGAAGGTGACGTTTTCCAGCGCGCGGGTCCATTGTGCAATGTCCAATTTGGCGATGCGCAGGTCATTTTCCCAAAAGAATTTGGCATCCGCCAGACGGGCCGACAGCACTTTCTGATTGCCCGCCAGAATGGTCGCGCCATTGTCAGCGGTTTCGCGGTTCGCAACTGTGACGAACCGTTCAATCCGGCCCGTTTTGGGATTGCGGACCGAGAAGAACTTTTGGTGTTCTTTCATCGAGGTTTGCAGCACCTCGGGCGGCAGGTCGAGGAATTCGTCGTCAATCTGCCCCATCAGGACGACCGGCCATTCGACCAGCCCGGCGACCTCGGCCAGCAGGCCCTTGTCTTCGACCACCTCTAGCCCGGCGGCAAAGGCCAGGTTCTGCGCGTCGTTCCAGATATGCTCGGCGCGTTCTGCGGGTGACAGCACCACATAGGCGCGCTTCAGTTTGGCGGCGTAATCCTCAAACGAGGTGACAGCGAACCGGTTCGGAGCCATGAAACGATGGCCTTCGGTGGTGTCGCCGGATGCGACACCCTCGACCTCGAGCGGCACGACCTGCGCGCCCGCCTCATCGCTGAGGATACACAGGATCGAATGCAATGGTCGCACCCAACGCAGCGACCCACTGCCCCAGCGCATCGATTTGGGCCAGGGGAAGTTTCGAATCGTCGCCTCAAGCACCTCGGCCACAATCTCGGCTGCCGGGCGGCCTGGCTTTTCGATCATGGCGAAATACACGGCACCTTTCGGTGTCTCGCGTTCCTCCAACTGGTCGCGGGTCAGACCGGCGCCACGCAGGAAGCCTTCGATGGCCTTGTCGGGCGCACCAACCTTGGGGCCCTTACGTTCCTCATGAATAGTGGGGCTTTCCGCCAACAACCCCTCGACCGCCAGAGTCAGGCGGCGCGGCGTGGTCAGCGCAGCGGCAGAGGCATAGGTCAGACCAGCCTCGACCAAACCATCGGTGATCCGCTTTTTCAGGTCCTCACCAGCACGGGCTTGCATCCGTGCGGGGATCTCTTCGGAAAACAGTTCGATCAGCAGGTCGGGCATAGTCGGTCCTTAGAAATTGACGATCGTCTGGATGACGATGGCATTGGCAATGTCCACAAAGAAGGCGGATACAAGGGGCAGCACGATAAAGGCAATAGGCGACGGGCCATATCGCTTGGTGACGGCGGTCATATTGGCGATGGCGGTGGGGGTTGCCCCCAGGGCGAAGCCCCCGAACCCGGCGGCCAGAACGGCGGCACGGTAATTCGAACCCATCAACGGGAACAGGACCCACAACACAAAGACCACAGCAAACAACGTCTGCGCAGTCATGATCACGGCAATGGCCAATCCCAGTTCTGCTATGGTCCAGAGCTGCAAGCTCATCAACGACATCGCCAGAAACGCGCCCAGCGCAAATTCCGAAATCAGCGCCAGCGACGGTGTGCGCGACACTTTCGGAGCGCCGGGAAACAGCGCGTCCCGCAGATTGGCGATCACGATGCCCATGATCAGGCAGGGCACGAACAGCGGCAGTTTCAGCCCGGCGGCGGCAATTGATTCATTCAGTGCATATCCCAAGATGATCGCCAGGTTCAGGTGCAGCAGGACGCGCATGACGGTCAGATGATCGATGTTTGCGGTGTGCCCGTCATGCTCATCCGGCAATCCGACGCTGGGTTCTTCGTCAGGGCGGTCAGGCGTCAGGCCGCGCCGCTCGACCAGCAGGCGCGCAATTGGGCCGCCAACCAGCGCGGCAAGCACCAATCCAAGGGTGGCGACGGCCACACCCAGTTCGGTCGCGCCGTCAAGCCCCGTTGCCTGCGCCACGTCCGGCGCCCATGCGATTGCCGTACCGTGCCCACCGATCAGGGCGGCCGATCCGAACAACACACCGGCCTGTGCGGGATAGCCGAAGATCGCCGCTCCAGCGGCACCAATCACATTCTGAAAGACAATCGTCGCCAGAGTGAGAATCAAAAGCAAGATTAACGGCTTACCGCCCGCAATGAGGTCAGACAGGCGGGCATTCAGGCCGATCCCGGCAAAAAACAGGACCAGCAGGAAATCGCGGGCCGTAAGGCCAAAGAACAGCTCGATCCCGAATACCAGATAGAGCGTCAGAACCACCAGCGAAGCCAGCAGGCCCCCTGTTACGGGTTCCGGGATGTTGAAATTGCGCAGGGTTGTCACACGTGCGTTGATCTCGGCCCCTATCAGAAAGACCGCAAACCCCAGAGTGGCCGTCAGGAAATCGGGGATTTCTATGACATGGCCCACGGTCTGCTCCTTCAGTTTTCCGGGCGCGGCGGGCATTCCTCGCCCACGACGGTACCGTCATAAGCTTTTTCACCGCAATTGTTCAACGCGTGCCAGACATAGCCCTTGCCATCCGCGGAGATCGCCACGATCCGGTCGACGCCGAAGTGGATGTTCTTCACCCCCATGAACGCCCGCGCCTGCCCGGATTCAAGCGCATCCGCCAATGACACCGCATCGTAGCATTCAAACCATCCCGGTGCAGTCAAGGGTTCAGGGTTTTCGACAGGCACGTATCCAGCCATCTGGTCTGGCATCAATTCGGTTTCGAAACAGGCGCGATACCGGATCGGCGAACTGTCCGCGTCGATTGCCTGAAACCCGGAATAGGCGATGGGTTCCGGCACACCGTTAGCATCCGTCGTCAGGGCAACGTCCTGCCCCGGTTGCGGTTCGACCTCATAATAATAGCCGTAGACCTGTAGATAATACATGCCGAGGCCTGCCACGATGGCCGACAGCAGCAGAAGAATTGCCAGCAGTTTTCCCGTCATCTTTCAGGCCGCCTCTTTCAAGTTCTTGTAAAATAGGACAGGTTTCATCGGGGAACAGGCAGAAACGAGGTCTACACGATGGAATCCACCTTTGCCGTCGGATTTTTCGGCGCATTGTTTGCGATCATGAACCCGGTCACCAACCTGCCGGTGTTTCTGAGCGTCACTCAGGACCTGTCCGCCACCGAACAGCGCAAGATTGCGGTCAAAACCGTGATCTACTGCCTGATCCTTGGTGGTGCCTTTGCCCTGGTCGGCAGTCAGGCGCTTGGCCTTTTTGGCATCAGCGTCAATCATCTGCGCGTCGCCGGTGGTTTGGTTGTCATGATGATCGGTCTGAACATGCTGAACGGACACGAAAGCACCTCTCATCACGGGACGAAGGGGGAAAAGGACGCTTACCCCGAACCCGACACCGTCGCCTTTTATCCGCTGGCCTTTCCCATTCTGGTCGGCCCCGGCACCATCACCACGCTGATCCTGTATGCGCACCAGATCAAGAAGCCCGTAGAAGCCTTTGTTTATGCAGGTGTATACCTTGCTATTGTCGGCCTGCTTCTGATCACGTTCTGGAACGCGGCCTGGCTGGCCCAACGCCTGTCCGACACCGCGCGCGTGATCATGAGCCGCTTTATGGGGATGATTCTGGCGGCTATCGCCGTCAGCATGATCGCGGACGGCCTGAAAGCCCTGTTGCCGGGACTGGCCTGATCGCCTCATCCGGCGCTGAACCCGGCCGCCTCGGTCTGCACAAAGGCATCCGCGCATTGCTTGGCCAGCGCCCGCACGCGCCCGATATAGGCCTGCCGTTCGGTGACCGAGATCACGCCCCGCGCATCCAGCAGGTTGAAGATGTGTGACGCCTTGATGCACTGGTCATAGGCCGGATGCGCCATGATGATGCGCTTGCCGGTTTTCGGATCGTCATGCGCCTGCGCCAGGATCGTGGCGCATTCAGCCTCGGCCTCTTCGAAATGGCGCAGCAGAACCTCGGTATTGGCAACGTCAAAGTTCCAGCGGGCGTATTCCTCTTCGGTCTGTTTGAAGATGTCGCCATAGGTCAAAGCGCTGGGGGATTGCGGATCGTTGAACGGCATGTCCATCACGTGGTCGATGCCCAGCACATACATAGCCAGACGCTCGAGCCCATAGGTCAGCTCGCCCGAGACAGGCGCGCAGTCATGGCCGCCGACCTGCTGGAAATAAGTGAACTGGCTGACTTCCATTCCGTCACACCAAACCTCCCAGCCAAGCCCCCACGCGCCGAGTGTAGGGCTTTCCCAGTCGTCTTCGACAAAGCGGATATCATGTAGGTCCATGTCGATGCCGATGGCCTGAAGGCTGCCCAGATACAGCTCCTGCAAATCCGGCGGGCTGGGTTTGATCAGCACCTGATACTGGTAGTAATGCTGGAGCCGGTTGGGGTTTTCGCCATAACGCCCGTCCGTGGGACGGCGCGACGGCTGAACATAGGCTGCAGCCCATGCCTTGGAGCCCAGCGCCCGCAAAGTGGTTGCGGGATGGAACGTTCCTGCCCCGACCTCCATGTCATAGGGTTGCAGAATCGCGCAGCCTTTCGAGGCCCAGTAGGACTGAAGCCTGAGGATGATTTCCTGAAATGAACGCGGTGCGCTGGTCGGTTCGGTCATGACATTCCCTCTGGGCGCCCCGTGCGCCCGGTTCCGGTCGGTTTGGCCCTTCCTATGCAAGGGGCCGAGGGGCGTCAACGGGGCTTTGGGCTGCGGCTGTATCTGCGCGGCCACACCACAAATTCCCCGCATTCACAGCATGGTATTTGGCAAATGAAATCGCGTATTCTGCCGCTCAGTACAAACACCGCATAACACGGGCAGACTATGACACGCGTATTTTCAGCAATTCTTTTGTTTCTTCTGGTCGGCCTGCGCGCCGCGACCGCTCAACAAGACCCCGGCGTCTGGGTTCAGGTCGAGGCGCAGCCGTCGCTGCGCGAAGCGCAGGACCGGGCGCAAGCCTATGCCAGCACCCTGCCCGACGTGAACGGGTTTCGGCTGAACAGTGGCTGGTATGCCATCGTGATCGGCCCTTATGCACGCGGGGATGCCGAGCAGGTATTGCGCGTATACCGGGCTGAGGGGCAGATCCCGCGTGACAGCTTTGTCGCGTTTTCAAGCGCGTTGGGGCAACAGTTCTGGCCTGTCGGCGAAAACGCGGCAAACCGCGACGTCGTAAGCGCGCCGACGGAACCGGCAGCACAGGCGGAAGAACCCGTGGCGGTTACGACCCCGCAGGTTTCGGATGAAACCCGCGCACAAGCGCTGCAATCCGAGCGCCTTTTGACCGCGCAGGAACGGAGAGACTTGCAAACGGCCCTGCAAGCGGCGGGTTTCTATAATTCGACCATTGATGGCGCTTTCGGTCAGGGTACCCGCCGGTCGATGGGCGATTGGCAGCGGTTCAAAGGGTATGAGGCGACGGGCGTTTTGACCACGGTGCAACGCAAGGCCCTGTTGGATGAATACAACGCGCCGCTGATCTCGGCCGGGATGGACCGGTATTCCGACGACGCGGCCGGAATTGCGCTGGACATGCCGTTGGGTACAGTCAGCTTTGACCGCTATGAAGCTCCGTTCGTACATTTCAAAAGCGCCTCGGATCTGAACGCCCAGGCCCTTTTGATCAGTCAGGAGGGTGACAAGAACACGCTGCGCGCCCTTTACCAGGTGATGCAGTCGCTTGAGATTGTACCGCTGAACGGCCCGCGTGAGCTGGGCCGCGACCAGTTTACCCTTGAAGGGCGCGGCAATGGGATCGTTTCATTCACGCAGGCGCGGTTGGCCGATGGAATGATCAAGGGCTTTACGCTGGTCTGGCCCGAAGGGGACGAGGCGCGCCGCCTGCGTGTTCTGGCTGCGATGGCGACCAGCCTGAGCACAACGGACGCGGTTCTGGATGCCGCCGCCGGTGCGGATGCGGAACAGCGCATCGATCTGGTCTCGGGTCTTCAGATCCGCAAGCCGCGGCTGTCGCGGTCGGGCTTTTTCGCTGGCGCGGACGGCACGGTTCTGACGGTGTCGGAAGCCGCCGAAAGCTGCACCCGGATCACCCTGGAGGGGGATCAGGAGGTTCAACTGGCGCTGACGGACCAGGAGCTTGGTGTTTCGGTCCTGCGCCCTGCAAAAGCCCTTGCACCCATGAGTGTTGCTGCTTTCAGCACCACCCAGCCGCGCATTCAGTCCGAAGTGGCCGTATCCGGCTTTTCCTATCAGGGGGCTTTGGGCGCGCCGACGCTGACCTACGGTCAAATCGCGGATATCCGTGGCCTGAACGGCGAGACAGGTATCAAACGGCTGGCCCTGAACGCACAGCCCGGAGATGCGGGCGGGCCGGTTTTCAACGACAGCGGCAACGTGGTTGGCATGTTGCTGCCCACACCGTCCGAGGGGCGCACCCTGCCCGCATCGGTCAGCCTTGCGGCAACGGTCGAGCGGTTGACAGAAATCCTGACGAAAGCCGGCGTTTCCGGTCAGTCAAGCGAGGAAACCACCCGGATTTCCCCTAACGAGCTGAACCGGCGCGCGACCGGAATGACGGTTCTGGTACACTGCTGGGACTGAGCCCGCGCAGACATTGAAACCAGACGTTGAAACACCAAAGCGCCGCATGAAGATGCGGCGCTTTTTGTTACAGAATGTCCGAGGTCACGTGGATCAAGGTCGGGACAGGCGCATCGAACGCCGCGCGAATCGCGCTCTGCATCTCAGCCAGAGATGAAGGGGCTAAGGAAAGCGCGCCAAAAGCCTCGGCCAGTTTGCAGAAATCCGGGTTATGCGCCACCACCGCATTGGGCGCGATCTGGCTGCGGACCATGCTGTCTTCGATTTCTTTCAGCTTGCCATTGTCCCACAGGATGATCGGCAGCGACAATCCCAGTTCGACCGCAACACCCAGTTCCTGCATCGTATAGTGGAACCCGTAATCCCCGGCGATTACCGCCGTTGGTTTGCCGCGCCGCGCCACCGCGCCGCCAATTCCGGCCGGCAGACCATAGCCCAGCGTTCCGAACCCGGTCGGATGGTGCCAGTGATGCGGATAGGCCATGTCCCACACCTCTTTCGCGACATAGGCGAATTGGGTCATGTCGGAATAGATCATGGTATCAGCAGGCATCGCGGCGCGCAGCGCATCGGCCACTGCTGCAATTCCGGGCCGTTCGGCATCCACCTCGGCCCGCCACCGGGCACGGGTTTCGGAAATTTCGTCGGGCGACCAGCCGGTTGCCGGTTTCAGATTTTCGGTCGCCTGCCACAAGGCGCGGGCAAAGCTTTCGCTGTCGGTTTGCAGTTTGATCGCGGCGCGATGATGGTCGGACAGGACTTCGGGATCAAGGTCAACCCGGATCAGTGTTGCCGAATGCCCAAGGTCGCTGCGCCACAGATCGACCTCGCCCAGTTCTGCGCCGACCGCGATGACCAGATCCGCCGAGGCGATAACCTCGGCGCTGCCGGGGCGCGGCAGCGACGCGCCGAAATCCAGCGGATAGTTTGCGCCCGGCAACCCGCGCCCTGCGTATGTGGTAAAGCAGGCAGCCCCTAGCTGCGTCAGAATCTGCCGCCAGTCATTGGATTTGCAACCGCCCCCCAGAATGAACAGCGGCCTGCGCGCAAGGTTCAGCATCGAGACAACCGGCGATACGTCGGGTGGCAACGCCTTGGTGCGCAACGCGGGCTGGTTGGGGAAAGGTGCCGGGTCAGCCTCGGCCTGCAACTGCGCGATAGTCACCTGAATATGCTTGGGACGCGGGCGCGACAGCTCGAATTCTTCAAAGGCGCGTTCGACCAGTGCATAGGCGGCCTCGGCCGAGTTGGCGTGCGCCGACCAGTCGGCAACGGTTCCGGCCGCAAGGCGCTGGTCCTTCATCTGGTGCAACTGGCCGCGCAGGGCCTGTGTTTCATCAAGGCAGGACGACACCACCAGCATCGGCACCGAGTCGCTGAAGGCCTGCCCGATTGGCGTCATGATGTTGCACAGGCCGGGTCCGGTGATCACAAAAGCGACCCCCGGCTTGCCGGTTGCGCGGGCATACCCATCGGCCATGAACCCCGCCCCCTGTTCGTGCCGGGCCAGAACATGTTGGATGCCAGCTTCTTCGATGCCGCGATACATTTCCTGATTGTGAACGCCGGGTATGCCGAAAATCACGTCCACGCCACGATCCTTGAGCATATGCGAAATCTGCGCGCCAAGGGGTCTTTTCATCAGCCTCTCCAGAATTGAACGGTGAAGATCGCGTAAACGGCCAACAGCTCGAGCCGCCCGACCAGCATCCCGATTGTCAGCAACCATTTGGCGGTGTCGTTGAGATTTGCAAAATTGCCCGCTGGTCCGATCTGATCGCCCAGACCGGGACCGACATTGGCCAGCGCGGTCGCCGCCCCGGAAACGGCTGTGATGAAGTCCAGACCTGTCAGCGCCAGCGCCCAGGACAGCACGCCCATCGACAGGACAAAGAACATGAAAAAGCTCATCACCGAGGTCAGAACACCCTGCCCCACGGGCCGCCCATCGTAGAGCGGCACGAACACGCCATGCGGAGACCTGATCCGTTTGATCTGGCTTTTGATCGAGGCAAACAGCAGCTGGTAGCGGAATATCTTGATCGAACATGCGGTCGATCCTGCGCAGCCGCCAATCAGGCCGATCAGGAAGAACATCATGATCGGAAAGCTGCCCCAGCCCATGTAATCGACACTGGCATAGCCGGTCCCCGAGATGATCGAGGTGATGTTGAACAGAGATTCCCGAAACGCCTGTTCCCAGTGATGCGGAAAGACCGATGTCAGGAAAATCGACATGATGATGACCAGAACCAGAATGGTCGCCAGAAACGCGCGAATTTGACTGTCTTTCCACAAGGACGCTGTATGGCCGTTTGCCAGCTGGACATAGCGCACAAAAGGAAGCGCCGCCAAAATCATGAACACCGACGCCGCATATTCGGCGGGCCCCGAGAATGTTCCGAACGAGGCGTCATAGTTCGAGAACCCGCCCGTCGAAAGCGTTGTCAACGCATGTACCAGCGCATCGAAAAAGTTCATTCCCAGACCGGCGTAAACCAGCGCGCAAACCAGTGTCAGGAAAACATAGATGAGCGAAATCTGACCCGCGATCTCTTGCGCGCGAGGCAGGATTTTCCCCATTGTTTCAAAACCTTCCGAACGGAAGATCTGCATGCCGCCAACGCGCAGCTCGGGCAGGAACACCATGGCGACAACGATGATCCCGATGCCCCCCAGCCATTGCAGGATACCGCGCCACAGCAAAAGCCCCTGCGGCAGGGTGTCCAACCCGGAAATCACCGTTGAACCTGTAGTTGTCAGGCCGGACATCGCCTCGAAATACGCATCGACAAAGCGCAGCTCGGTTTCACCGAACAGAAACGGAATTGCCCCAAACAGGGGCAACGCCGCCCAAACTCCGGTTGTCAACAGGAAGGTCTGGCGGATCGTCAGCCCTTCACCCACACCGTTCGAGCAACTCATCGCCAGAACGGCCCCGGTCAGCGTCGTGATAATGGCGCTTTCCAGAAATACCGGCCATTCGCCGCGCCCCTCGATCAGGTCCGCGAGCATAGGCAGCAGCATGGTCGCCCCAAGAATGGCGACCAGCAAGCCAATCACATATCCGACCGGGCGAAGATCCATCATGACGCGCAGGGTTGGCGTGCCAACCCGACCGTGTCAAGCAGATGATCCCGGTTTACCCGTCAGTTTTTGACATCTGCTCCGGGCATCACAGGTGGTTTGGACGGGGCGCGAGTTTTTCGCGCCTGCGGTTTGCGCGGTTCCGTCGCCGGGGCTGGTTTCGCCTGCACCTTGGCCGGGGCAGGATCGACCGGTGTCGGCTTGACCTGCGCTGCCTGAACAGGCGCCGGTGCCGCAGGGGCGGGATTGGGTGTTACGGGTGGCACGGTTGCGGTCGCAGGTGTCGCCGAGGATTCAACAGGCTTCACTGCTTTTTCATCATTAACCGCTGGTGTCGGTTTGGCTGCCGCCGGGGGGGCTGCCTTGGGCCGCGGACTGGCTGAAAACTCAACCGATTTGGCCGTCGGCTTGGCCGGCGCAGGTTTGCGGGCCAGCTTTTTCTTGGCCGTTGACGATTTCGCCGGTACGCGTTTCGTGCGCGTCGCGGCGGGTTTGGGTTTGGCCGCCGGTTTTTCCGCCGGAGCTTTCACCACTGGACCCGGTGCTGATGCTGCCAGGTGCAGAGCGTGGACCGGCACCATCGGCAGTTCAAGTGCCGAACGTGTCATGATCTGTGCGATCTTGATCTGGTTGACGATCGCATAGCCAGCCATGCGTATAGCCGCGGCCTGAAGCTCCAGCGGTTGGGTAATCGGATTCATTCCATAGATCTCCTGTAAAAACGATGCAGCCAGAAGAGTGAGGGTAAAGCGCCCTGCCCGCTCGGGTGGTCCGGGCGGAGGTTGGGGTCTTGCAGTCCAAGGCGTCTCACGTCTCGGCTTCCTTTCGGGTGACACACCATTGAGCGCGCCGGTGTGCCGAAGCTGCATTCCCCGTCAGGATACAGGAGTTTTTCGCGCAATTGCAGCATTTCTGCTGCGCTGCGGCGAATGAGCGCCGATCAGGTAAATCTCTGATTAAATTCTAGCCACTTACCCGAGACGTTCAGCCAACGTGAAACAGGGTCGTGAACAGTTTCGGGTCAAGGCTGGACGCGGCGAAGGTTGGGCCTTCGGTCAGAATCGACACGGCGTCATGGCTGTGCAGGCTTTCCTGATGGCTTGCGACAACGCGAAAATCACCGACGTGATGATCTGCCAGCAACTCGGCGCAGAACAGGCGCGCGGCATCTTCGACGAAGATCGGATTGGCTGCGTTCAATTCGGCAAAAGCCTGTTCATCTTCCCGCTTCACCATGACCTGCGTTTCCGTCGGAACCGCACGGCGGCACAGCGCAATCAGGTCTTCAAACCACAGGCAATCCGCATCACAGTCCACGACAACCGAGATCCGTGCGACGGAGCGCTGCGAATGCGGCGTCGCCAGCTGACCACGCATCGACCGGGCATGTTCGCTGAGTTCCAGCGAACAGGGGCAGGTCGAGGAATAGACATAGTCAAGGTGCATGATCTTCTGACGCACACCGTTCTGTTCGACCAGTTCCAGGGCGATGTCGTAATACTGGTACCCCTCAAGGTCCGAGCGCAGGCTTTTGATCCTGTCCGGGTAGGAAAAGCGCATCTGGATACGGGCGTCGAAGCTGTCCAGATCGGACATGTAATCGTCCAGGGCGGATTCCATGACCTCAAAGCTGAACGTCCGTTCCGCATGTTTGTAGAAAGACCGCATGATCCGGGACATGTTGATGCCCTTTTTCTCGGCCTCGAGGCTGACCGTGCCGGTGATCGAGGTCTCCAGCGTCAGGTCTTCGCCCTCTTTCCGGTGGAACCGGATCGGCAGGCGGAAGTTCGAAATACCCACATGTTGGATCTGCTGTTTGGCCCCACGGATCAAGCTGGACGGGCCGTTCTGCAAATCCGGCAAGGATGCGCGGTACGCCGCATCGACGGTAAAGTCATCGGGGTAAGCGCGCGAAAAAGGCGGATAGTTGCCCGCTGCCAAACCGGGCAGCAGCCGGGCCACAGCCGGGTCAAGCTGGTTTATCTCGGCTTCCGAGGCAGATTTGGCCCATTGCCGCAGAACGTTCAAAGCCTCGGCAGCCTTGTCCCGATCCGGTTTTTCATCAATGTCACGCGGGTGAACGTTCATCAGCGGCGGTTCCTTGGTTGGTCGTCGGACTATATATGACTGATGGTCTAATACCAGTCTAACCCGATACGTCGGCAATAGCAGCCCGGATTGAAAAATCCGGCGCAAAACCGTCATCTCGCAACAGTTAGCGCCTTTTGAAGGTGGGAACAGCGGGCGGCACGCCTGGCTGCCGCCCGAAACAAAGTGGCCGCTTAGGCACGCAGCCTGCCCCCCAGTACAAAAAGGACGCGGGGGCTTTGGTTTATTTCTGCGAGGCTTCCAACGCTTGCCGAAGGTCGGCCAGCAAGTCACCGGCATCCTCAAGCCCGACGGAAAAGCGGATCAGACCCGGTGTAATGCCCAGTTGGTCCTTCTGCGCGTCGCTGAGACGCTGGTGCGTTGTTGTCGCCGGGTGCGTCGCGATGGATTTGGCATCGCCCAGATTGTTCGAAATCACCGGGATGGTCATCGCATTCAGGAAG